>CAYFJI010000203.1:0-2502 GCA_964343365.1 uncultured Acidiferrobacteraceae bacterium | reverse complement strand
TTAGCGTGGGGCGTCGGTGTGGAACCTGCTTACGAGTTCAACTACGACTATTTCTTGACCCTGGAACAAGCACAAGAAAAAAAACCTCTAGGGGCACATTGACAAGGTGAGTTGAAACGAATATCCTAGTAATATCTGAGACGCAAACAGTTTAAACAGGAATTAAGACAATGACTTTCGTCCACAATCAAGACTATGCCAAAGCCCAAAGCGAACTAGCCGACCAAGTAAAGACCGTTGATAAGCTACATAAACAATACGATGTCGAAATGTTCCGCACAAAATCAGGGGAGCTAGTCTGCGAATTCCTTATCCGTGGGACTAACGTAGCGTTCACTGTGGGCGAATATAACGACACCGAAACGGGCATTCGTACCGTAGGGCTATATCGACCCAAGGGCCTTGACGAGAAGGCCGTTAGTGAGCCATTCAGCACACACTATGGCGTTGTGGCCGATAGCTTCCACGATCTAGCCGCGTTGGCTTGTGCCGGTCTGGGAATTATTTGGAATGGTTGAAATTTAGCTGTTGACAGACAATACCGATACCGATAAACTGGAAAGTGTAAGGCAATGTTAAACGGAATCATCCACCAACTACAGAAAGCAGAAACCATGGCCATTCGCTATTCTCTAGAATATTATGATGGCAACGTCTGGACACGCCACAGCCTACACGTTAGCCCGGAACACGCGGGTTTCGTTCAAGAGTCAATAGAGGAAGAAACCCAAGATTACCGCACATCTTGGAGAATCCAAGCGGTTAATGCCTAACAACAGGGGATAAAGCCATGAGAAGCGTACTAGTAACACGGGACGCCATTCAAGCAAGAGTAGACTTGTGTGGCATAGCAGTAGCCCTAGAGACCTACAAAGCTCATTCGAAAATGCTGGGAATCCCATCAACTAAATGGCTCGAATATGCTGCCGAGAACGCCCGAGAAATGAGTTTAAGACAAAAGGCCAGAGGATTTAAAGCATCGGCCGAGTTCTACGCCGATCAGTACAAGTTCCTAACCGGATACGCCAACGAAACCGCGAAAAGGGAGAATCGATAGCATGTCTAAAACACTGCGAGTCACCATTTATAAGAAAATCACCGAACAGCGCCTAGGTCTGGCCATCCTGGACCGTAACCGAGATGCGGAGGCCCACGGACTAACGGAGAAAGACTGGTTTGATGCTGCTAATGGCCTCATTAGCGACCTAGTAAAAAACGCACGGGCTGATAAGGACATCAAAGCTATCCGCAAATGGGAAAACGCTCAGAAGGTATTAGAGACCGCCTACGACCGGTTCAAGGGTTAATTAGATGAAACGATACGAGGTCCAATATTATGCAAACGGGTTTTGGAAAACCCACAAACTAGCATTGACACAGCAGGAAGCCGAACGCATAATAGAACGTAGTCAATCGATAGCCACATCACTACAATTTAGGATAATCAAGGCGAAGGTGATTAAATGACGTTTAACCGAGAAGTAAGCAAATCCGAACTTGAGAACAGACGCAAGCGCTCTATCAATAGCCGCATTGTGATGATCGGCTATAGCGGCGTGTTGCACCGTAAAGAAGAGCTAGCCCGTGATTTGGGGGTTGATGTGGCCGACTTCCTACACTTGCTCGGCAAAGTATGTGCTGACCATTATCAGCGTACCAACGCACAACACTGGTTTGATCGTGGCCGGGAATGCAGCCTAAGAGCATTCGAACTGCGAAGGTACAATAAAGACGACTAGAACACCTTGATTGACAACCGTAGTTGATGGCGCCCCGTTTGGCAACGTAGCCAAGCGGGGTTTTTTTATGCCCTCATTTATCCTCTTCAATAAATCGATTCTAAGGGCTTCGAATATCCAATGACCTCTGATACCCTTAAGGGCTCTAAAGGCCCTTAGAATCGATCTGATGAGACCGGTTTTCCCCTCTGTGGGCTCTAAAGCCCCAAATCCCGTACTATCTGGGATATCAAGCACCGATCAAGCACCCATCAAGGGCCACAGAGCAGCGGAGGCCCACAGAGCAGCGGAGGCCCACAGAGCTGCCCAGGTGTCCACCTCGAGGCGAAGCGTAAAATATTTCGGGAATCGCGTAGGTCCCCCAACGGAGGGGTAACTAGGTGTCCACCTAAGGCCGTAGTGTATGCGTAGCGGATATGCGTAGGGCGATGGTATGCAATGGGCAATGTTATATGCAATGGGGGGTGTAGTGGTGTGTGAATACAGGGCATGCTCAATATGTATGCACACCAGCACAACTATAACGCAATGGGATGGGCAACGTAGTATGAACGTTTTGAACGTTTAAAAACTGTTCGAAGGTTTGGTTTACCAACGGGGGGTATGGACGTTATGAACGTTTCTCATTATGAGACAAGTGAGATCATTTCGATATCAAGGGTTGTTAACATAGGTAAGATAGGTAACATAGGCCCCCTAGGGGGGTGGGGCGCTTTGGGTCCTTTCGGGGGGTTGGCCCCACCGGGGGCCGAAGGCCGAAGAC
>CAYFJI010000202.1:0-2521 GCA_964343365.1 uncultured Acidiferrobacteraceae bacterium | reverse complement strand
TTCTACTACTTTCTTCTTTTTTCTACCAAACAATTTATTTCACTTTCTCCAGATTAATGTAAGAATGTAAGACTGACATTCTGACATTATCTACATAGACACAGAACTTTTTGTTTAACATGGACTCCAAACCTCATGATTTGTATAGAATTTAGTCTGTGGGTTCTTTTCTTTGATGTTGTGAATGTTGTTTCTAAGAATAGTATAGCCTTTTTCTTCTAGTGTTAGTTTCATTTGTTTTAGCTTGATTGGAGATTCAGCTATTCCATTATACTTTCTAACAATTGAACCAAGTGAGAGAGATACACTTTCATCATCTGCCCATTTGTAGTTTCTATCAAGGAATTCAACTTCTGGAGAGGCTAATTTCTCCCATTTGTGCCTAATTTCACTAGGTTTTTCATACTCTGATTGAGGTAACTGTATCAAATATGAGATAATCTCTGAACCTTCTTCTTTTACAATTGTATCAATTAGGTTAGGATCTTCTGGATAAGGTTCATCTCTGATATTCTCAACTAAACTTAATCTTCTTGAATACATTGGATTCTTTTCATTGTCTGGTATCTTTGGAAGATAGTTTGCACTAGCCCAGATCTTTATCATACTTTCAAATTGTTCTGCATCTTGATGAAATCCACGTTCTGTTTTCAATTGTTCTCCAGTTAATGATTTTAGATAAGAGAAGTCTTTCCAAACTTGTGGTAAGTCTTGCAACACTACAAGACGTTTGTCTTTAATCTTAGCACGAATGAATCTATCATCAGTTAATTGATCTAATTCTAATACAATTCCATAAACACCAAGTATCTTTGCAAGTATCAACAATGCAGTTGATTTACCCACTCCACTCTTTCCAAAAAGAACTGTTATTCTAGGATCTAATCTACCAGTTAGAATTGATTTCAATCCAGCCTTTACTCTCTCATGTTGCTCTTCTGGAATGTTTCCAAATAACACTTCCAAGAACTTTGAAGGTTCTGCATTTTCAACATAATCAAAGTCTTTGAATCCCATATCTGCAATATCTTCTGTACCTTCAACTAGTACACCTTTTGAGATATCTACAATTCCATTGTTGAATACAATTAGATTCGGATTAGTCTTTGGCATTGGTTCAGCAGTTGCTTCTAACTTGAATAGAATGTCTTTGTAGATTGCTTCTGTCATGTTAGGTATCTTAACAATCAATTCACGCTTCAAACTGTTTCTAATTGGTTCTAAGAATCCACCTTTGTTTTCATAGATTTCATGTGTATTCTCATTAGAATAGAGATCCTTTGTATCAATTAGTTCTTCAATTATACCAAGTGTTGATACATCTGTTTCAGTTTTGTTTCTGCCTTTGGTAAGTGGAGTTCCATTCTCATAAACATCTCTAATTTTATGTTCAATGTTTGACCATGGTCGATTAGAGAAGTAATCACTGGCTTTCCATTTATCATAAACAAATCTAATTCTATCAGTTGCTTCTTCAATACTATTACCATCTGTTAGACAAACTAAACCAGCTTGATGAAAGTAATCATTTGAAGTCTTAGGAGTAGGGATTTCATTTCTTTTGAAGCGTTCACGCATTTCATAGAATTGACTTCTGAACTTGGTTAATCCAGTTCTTTTACCAGAAACACCACATTCTAGGCACAATTTATCAATAAAATCATGAAAATCCATGCCTTCAATATCCCAGATATTCAGACCACCTTTGTTTTCATAGATTACTTCCTTACCTAATTTCTCATGTTGGATTCTAGAGTATGCTCCAATAACATAATGCTTAGTTCCTTGAATCTCAAGAATCTTTTCTTCTTGAATATTCTTATCGAATAGTTCTACTTTTGTTATATCTCCACCAATGTTTTTCACTGGTATATGCCAACCATTACCAGTTTCAATTACTACAAAGCCTTTGTCAATCATAGTTTCAGCAATTGGTCTGAAACGTTCTTTGTTATCAAAGTCAACAGTTGCAGTTTCTTCTAATGCAATAACACCATAGTTTTCATTTTTTAAGATTGTTTGGTTCTGTACTGTTCTTTCTGCATCATATCTTCTATCAGCTCGTTTAGCATTTGCTTCTGGAATTGGAAAACAATTGAATCCATTATTTCGATATAGATCTATGTACTTCTGTTTCTGCAATTGTAACTGTTCTTGGTTCATTTGATATCCTCAAAGATTTCTGGGTGGTAATCATGATAATGAAAATAAAGTTCTTGTTGACTCTCTGAACTAAATGTATCAAGTAACGTATCTTTAGGAAAAATATGTTTACGGTTCTTACAATACTGACACGTCAAGTTTATTCTTCGAATATACTCCATTCTTCTTTAACCATGATTTAGAGAAGTTATTTTTAGTATATGAAATTAAAAGTTGTAAAATATTCCAGCTTTACGAACAATTATCCATGCTAGGTAAGATCTCTTCAATTAGATACCATCTACCGTTCTTTCTTGTAATTCGTTTACGAATAGGTACTCTGACTTTATTTTGACGTTCTTTTACTTCAACATCATAA
>CAYFJI010000201.1:0-2526 GCA_964343365.1 uncultured Acidiferrobacteraceae bacterium | reverse complement strand
TCAGAAGCGCCGGCATACACCGGCGTTAGCATATTGACTAAGTCGCGAACAAACATTGCATTTTGGACTCCTTGTTGGAGAGGTACATTTCCCGCAACTACTCCAATTCCTACCAAACATGATTCAAAATGCTCGAACGCCATTAATAACGCTACGGCGTCATCAGAGGCTGTATCCGTATCAATAAAAATTCTTCGCTTCAAAACAATTCAATTTATATCTGTTGAGGTTCCGAACTATGAATGCGACTTTGTACATTGATCTTGATTCCTTTAAGTCTCATTTGAATAATGAATTATTTGCTTTTATATAGTTTCCTTTGCAGAACGTTCCGATGACGCTAAGCCAAACTGCGATATTAAAACTGCGACAACAACTATAAATGCGCCCACTGCTTGCGTCCATTGCCACTCAGATGACATTAATCCTACCATTATCAGCATAACGTAAAAGGGTACTGCATTCATGTGAAATGATGCTAACAACACTCCTAAGCGACCCGCTCCCCATATCCAAAAAAGCTGTGCGATAGCACACGATGGTAATGCAAAGATGAATAATGCAAACAACGCATCATGATCAAAAACCCCAATTTCGGTTTCACTAAAACCTAAAATGAATGCTGCGAAATAAATGAGTAGCGTTATAAATGTCGCTCCAATCAAAGTGATGGTGGCCTGCCCTGTCGCCGAAAGTGTTTCTAGGGCACGCGTTGTCATACGAGTTGCCCACGCAAAGGCCCCAATTGCTCCCAAACAAAAAACCATCCCCAAGCCAAAAGAGGAGTCCCACAATCGGGCGCCTGTTGCTAGAAAACCACC
Organism: uncultured Acidiferrobacteraceae bacterium; assembly: GCA_964343365.1. Classification (GTDB taxonomy): domain Bacteria; phylum Pseudomonadota; class Gammaproteobacteria; order Arenicellales; family UBA868; genus CAJXWH01. Next base: position 1,705 of record CAYFJI010000201.1, on the reverse strand, counting down.
TACCACCGCTAGAAAAATGCCTAAACTCAAGCGTTTGGTCAAAGCACGATCACTAAAAAGAACTTCAATGACAGCTGCTGCGATGGGCATCATCGCAACCACTATCGCAGTTGTTACCGGATCCGATAGCTTTTGACCCATGAGAAGAAAAATCCCGCCTGCACCCCACCCCAGTGCGCCGATCCAAATCCCTCTGATCCATGGTGCCGTCACAATAATTCTCAAATTCTCCATGGCACTCCACCAAAAAATAAGAAAAACAGCACTAATGATCAACCTTGCCGACAACATCGCTAAAGTGCCCCAGCTGTCTAGTAGTTCCTCTGCAGCCACAAAGCCAGTAGCCCAGAGAATCATTGCGATAAAGCAGCTAAGATTTGCCTTGATCATTTGGTAAAAATCTAAAAGAATTGGTGAAATGAATTACTAAAAGTGCGGATAATGCATGGTCACTCCTACAATTGCAATCATATCCTCAATAATTCTTCCCCTATTGATCCACTGGATGAGTCCTGAGACCGAAAGGGTCTTATAATGCACCTCTATTTTGATCATTGACAACATCCTTTAGGAGATATTATGAACAGAATGACTGGCCTATTTATTGGACTTGGTGCAATTTTACTTTTCTTGCTCTTTATCGGTTTTTGGCCCGACGGAGAGGATGGTTTAGAGACAGTAGAGGCGCTCATGAAAAACCCAACCTTGGGCACTTTTTATCTGTTGTGGGCTGCTGTCGCGTTTACTATGATGCAATCGGGCTTGATACTATTGTCGCGACAACTCATGGGTCAGGCCATAGGATTACAGGCACAGTGGCTTATGTTAGCCAATATCGGTTTCATGGTAAGTATCACCATTTTTTACGTTCAGGGTGGTCTTAGCCTAGGCGCAATGCATTTGTATGCCGATGGAAATCTTGATCATGCTGGTATGCTCCACCTTATCGGTAGCAGAGCTACTGACGCCATGCCCTGGTCTTACGGCATGGGTATGTTTGTGCTTGGCTGGGCGTCCGTGTCTGGTGCTTTAAAACCAAAAAGTGGCGCCGATTGGATATCAGGTCTATTGGTAATTCCGGGGGCTCTTTTCATCATCGGTGGATTCGTAAGCAACGATGGTTTCTGGTTTATCAGCTGGATCATTATGACTCTAACATTAGTCATTTTGGGTGGTTCGTTAGCATTTAGACGGTCTTAAGGAGCGAATTGAAAATCATTCCCTAAGATGAATCTTTGACTTCGAATATCAGATTAGCGCCATATATTCTTTGCAGTTATGGCGCTAATCTGATATTCACACCTCCCCCACAATCAAAAACTGGTTCAATAAAACCTAGTCTGCATCATCTCCTTCTGTTTTTCTTTGTCTCAAAGGACTGTACTCACTTTCTTCCAGCTCAATCGGGGGTTCAATTGACTTTTCTTCATGATAAAGATGCACATCTCTCTGCGGGAAGGGTATCGTGATTCCGTTGTCATCCAACTGAAGTTTTGATTTTTTAGTAAGATCGAATAATAGAGACCAATAGTCTTCGCGCTTTGTCCAACATCGTAAATTAATATTAACCGAACTATCAGCGAGCTCTGTTACCAAGACTTCATGTGGAGGGTCATTTAAAATTCGCTCCTCCGTTTCTAACACTGCATTAAGAACGCGCATGGCGCGGTTTAAGTTGTCCGCATAACTAATGCCAATAGTAAGA
>CAYFJI010000200.1:0-2538 GCA_964343365.1 uncultured Acidiferrobacteraceae bacterium | reverse complement strand
AGAACTGGTCGGGTCACCCGCCTTCGTAGCTGCCGTAGGCGGTCTGTTGTCTGCGTCGGGCCAATTGCCGGACCACGTCGATTTTCTTGATCCCCACAAGCCACCGCCACCAGAGCGGAAGGTCTCGAACCAGAACATGGTCCGGATTGCCGTGGGCGTCCTGCTGGCTGTTGGGCTCGTCTATGGACTGCAGACGATCAGCTCTCGTTCTCTCAAGGACGAGATCAAGAATCTCAAGACGCAGATCTCGCTCGAACGCATCAGGTTTCGGGGCGGCGATGCCGCGGCGAAGACCGCGAAACTCCCGTCGACGTCGGCAATCGACCAGTGGCAACAGAAGCGTGTCAACTGGCTCGATCAACTGCATGAGCTGTCGCCACTGATTGGTGACAGCAACGACGTGATCCTGACCGAGGTCAACATGAGCCAGGACGTGCGACGTGGCCTGGGAAGGATCACGGTGACGGGGCTGGCCAACGACCGGGTGCCCGTTTCTCAGATGACCAACCAGATCCGAGGACACAAGAACTACGATGTGAGGCCTTCCAAACTCGATCCGAACAAGGATCGCCAGGCCACCTACAAGTACCGGTTCAGCAAGCTGAACATCGAATTGGACGGAAAGGCCGAGACACCCGGTGACAAGGTTGTCGAGGCCGCGAAGGGCAAGAAGGGCTCTGGGGACGTCGGCCAGACCGCTGGCGAGGACGCCTCGACTGCCGACAAAACCGCTCAGGGGGAAGCCGGATCATGAAACGGAACGAGAAGATCCTCGCGGGTGTCTTGCTGGTCGTCGTGGTCGGTTATTTTGCCGGGCCGTCGCTGTTGGGCCTGCTGACCGGTTCGGGGGAGAGACTCCAGGCCGAGAAGTTGCAGCTGACCCGGGAATTGAAGCAGCTCAAGAAACTCAACGCGTGGAAGCACCAGAGCCTGGCTGCACCCACCGATGACAACGCCCATCGCGCGGAAGAACAGTATCGCGACTGGGTCTGGTCTTTGGCCGAGAGTGTTGGCCAGTTCCAGGAGCTCAACGTGACCCCCAACAGCCGTGGTGGCAGCCGCCGGGGACGGTCTTACGCGCCGGTCCAGGTGCAGTTGACGGCCGTGGCGAAATTCGGTGACGTCAGACGGTTTCTCTACCACTTCTACCAGGCCGACCTGCTGCACAAGGTCGTGTCCTTGCGGATGAAGTCGAAGTCGCAGGATGCCGATCCTGACCTCGACATTCTGCTGGTCGCCGAGGGGCTCAGCCTCGAATATGCGGCCGACGAATTGTCGGTCCGGGATTCGCTCTTTCCAAGGGCACGTCTCGCCGGTGATGCTGATGATGACAAGATGAGCGTCGTGGGGGGAGAGGAGTTTCCCAGACAGGGTGAGTTCCTGGTCCGTGTGGGAAGCCAGTTCCTGGCAGTCAGCGGTGCGAAGATCGACGAGGATGATTCGACGGCAGAGTGGACGTTTGAGCCTCACGGTGAAGCCGGACGCCTCACCGGGGATCTCGAATCGGATGACACGGCCGAGTTGGTCAGGGTCGCCAAATCCATGGAGAAAACACGGCTTGATGACTACAAGCTGATCAACCCGTTTGCTCGCTATGATGAGGCACAGTTGATTGTCTACGGGGAGAAGACGATCACGCTCGGTGACGCCTTTAGCCTCACGGCTAAAGTCAGCGAGGGGCGTCCCGGGGCGAAAGCGAGTTTTGAGATGACCGGGCAGCCGGACGGAATGGTCATCGACAAGGAGACCGGAAAGATCACCTGGCAGACGACCAGGGACCAGCAGCCCGGGAAAGCGACATTGCAGGTCGTGGCCAGGATCGCCGGCCAGGTGACTCCCGTGACCGGGAGTCCGACTTCGCTCGAGTGGCGAGCGGCCCCAATCCCGGTGGTCAAGAACGAGAGTCCTTTACTCGGTCAACTGAAACCGGTTCAGACCGTCGCCGGGTCGCCCGTGGAATTCACCGTCTCTGCGACAGATCCGGAAAAGGGAAGGCTCTCATTTGCGCTCGCATCCGGCTCTCCTTCAGACGCCACGATCGATGCCAAGACCGGGCAGTTTCGTTGGACTCCCGCCAATCCTGGTGAATTCAAGGTGAAAGTGGAGGTCAGCGATGATGGGGCGCCTCGGGCTAAGGCGACAGGGGTGGTGAGTATCACAGTGATGCTCGATTCAGCTCAGTTCACCGTGCTGACCGCGTCGGTGAGAAAAGACGGCCGCTCAGAAGCCTGGCTGTTCGATCGGCTGAAGAACCAGCGGATCGTGCTCGTGGAACAGGCCGAACTCCGCTACGGCGATGTGGCGGCCCGGGTCGAGAAGATCGAGTCTCGGTCGGTGTTGTTCCGCATCGGCGAGAATGATGTCAAGCTTTCGCTTGGTGAGAGCATCCAGAAGCTCAAGCCCGCGACGAGCCGACCCTATGACTCTGACCCGATGTCAGCCACTGAGAAACCGGCCACCGAGAAACCGGCCACCGAGAAACCGGCCACCGAGAAGTCCGGTCGCTGAGAAGTCCGGTCGCTGAGAAGTCCGGTCGCT
>CAYFJI010000199.1:0-2569 GCA_964343365.1 uncultured Acidiferrobacteraceae bacterium | reverse complement strand
TGTCATTATGCAGGTTAGCAATTTCGCCATGCTTCGATGATCATTTGGGCGACTTGTTGATGAGATTTGTTTTCGGTGTCCAAAGTAATGTTGGCGCTTGAATACGCCTTTTCACGAGCGATCATCATATTTTCAATCTTGTGTATTGGTGCGCCACTCCCGAGAAGTGGGCGTACACTACGCACCCGTTGCCTCCGGGATTTAGAAAGTCGGTTATGTATGGTCTGAGCGCTTGCTGTTAGGCGAATGACTAGGCCTGTTGAATGCATGGTTTCGCGATTTTGAGATCTAATCGGTACGCCACCACCGGTCGATACGATACGACCTCCCTTTATTGCTACTTCCTCAAGTATTTCAGACTCCATATCACGGAAGTACTCTTCACCGTCATCTCTGAAGATACTAGGAATGGTTTTCCCTGCTCGATCTTCGATTATTCCGTCCATTTCTACGAAAGGCCATCCAAGGGATTCCGCAACAAGTTGACCTGAACGGGTTTTACCAGTACCGGAAAGTCCTATCAAGTAAATGTTAAGCTTGCCTGACATAATCTACGACAAAATAATCTTTTCTTTAGTTGGTTATTCGCTTTGGCCAAAAGCTTGATGTGACTCAATGTAGCTTGCGTGATTACGCTTAATTTCATCGAGTGAATCACCGCCGAATTTTTCGAGCAAAGTCTCTGCGAGCGTTAATGCCATCATAGCTTCCCCAACCGGGCATGCTCGCGCTACCTGGCAAATGTCACTGCGATTGTATGCCGCTTCGACCACCTTGCCGGTATTGATATCTACTGATGGTAGCGGACTTGTCATTGTCGCGATCGGCTTTATAGCGACGTTAACTACGATAGGCTGCCCGTTTGACATTCCGCCTTCGATACCACCGGCATGATTTGATGTTTGCTTGAATCTACGGGTATCAGAGGGATCTGGAACAATTACATCTTGTACGTCCTTGCCCGGTTTGCGCGTGTTTGAAAACCCAGAGCCAATCTCGACTCCTTTTACAGCGTTAATACTCATCATAGAGCGAGCAAGTTTAGCGTCCAGTTTGCGATCCCAATGGACATAACTACCTAAGCCTACTGGGGCGCCGAACGCGACCACTTGAAATATACCCCCAATGGTTGTGCGATCAGCTTTTGCTTTGTCAATCGCTGCTTTGAATCGTTTATCTGCATCGGGATCCGAGGCTCGTACATCTGATGTTTCCACAGCCTCCCAATCAACATTGTCTGTTGATATTGCAATCCCATCTTGATCACCGGTGGCAATGACTCTAGCGTGAATTGAAATGCCGAATTCCTCAAGGAGCCTGCGAGCTATCGAGGCAGCTGCAACGCGTGCAGCAGTTTCCCGCGCACTTGCTCGTTCCAATATATTTCGCAAGTCATGTTGTACATATTTCAGCGCACCGGGAAAATCAGCGTGTCCTGGTACGACTTTTGTATGGACTTTTTTATCCACGTTCTCACTGACTGGGAGTATTGCCATAGCATCGGTCCAGTTAGAAAAGTCCTTATTTTCCACCCACATGGCTATCGGAGATCCTAGTGAAACTCCATGACGGACCCCAGAACGAATTTGAGCACGATCTTTTTCGATTTTCATTCGACCACCAGATCCATAACCTTGCTGACGACGAGCCATCTGATTTTCAATGTAATCTTCATCTAAATCGAGTCCGGCAGGTATCCCTTCTACGATGACCGTAAGGCCTGGACCGTGTGATTCTCCAGCCGTCAGGTAGCGAAATATCGTCATGAGTCTCGTTTCTTGTTGATCGTACTAAGATGATTTTTGCAGTGCATTTATAGGGGGATTTAAATTGACACTTATGTACTTAGTGGAATTATAGATAGTTGCTAGAAATCAAACCATGTTTAGCTTATCTTGAGAACTCTCTCGATTGCTGAAAACATTGTGTTTACTGGTGCTTTTTGCCCTGTTGCCATTTCGAAACCTTCTATTCCTTGAAACACAAGCATGCTCATGCCACCCGCACTGGTTGCGCCAGCCTGATCCACTTCACGCAAAAATTGTGTTACTGGCGGAGCGTAGACGACATCGTAACCAATTGCATCTGCTGAGATCATATCTGACCTGATAGGGGTTGCCAGTTCAGCAGGGCCTCCAGCCATTCCTAATGATGTGGTATTAACCAGTAAGCCTGAGTATGGAACGTGATCGGCAAGCTCATCTCTACTGAGGTTAATCGCCTCAGGTTTGAATGGTGGTTCGGTGAAGTAGGATGCTAGTTCCTGGGCTCTTTCAATAGTGCGATTTGCGATTGTCAATCTTTTGATTCCCGCAGTCTTTAGGGCGTATACAACTGCTCGAGCGGCTCCTCCTGCTCCAAATACCGTTGCGGCAACTCCTTCAGGTTCAAATCCAACTTTTTCTTTTAGAGCTCGGATAAAGCCAGTTGCATCGGTGTTATGTCCTATTAGTTTGCCGTTTTGGTTGAAAATCCAATTGACTGCACCAATTTGTTTCGCTGCGTCCGAGAGTTCATCGACCATTGGGATGACTGCTTGCTTATGCGGTAACGTTACGCATGCGGCAAG
>CAYFJI010000198.1:0-2590 GCA_964343365.1 uncultured Acidiferrobacteraceae bacterium | reverse complement strand
GACCCCACATTCCGGCCACAACCGTCACGGCAATGCAGATCAACAGCAGATCAACAAGTGACGTGGATGACGCAAATCAGTCGACGTGACGCAGGGAGGGTGACAGGGAGAGGCCGTAGCCTAGCGTCTTCCCCGAACGAAGGCCATTTATTTACTTACCGAGAGGTAAGTGTCCGTTACCTGTCGTAGCAGGTAAAACTGCGCTCAGTCGTCAGCCAGCGTTGATCCTCGCGGACTCGAAGCAATTCGCCTGAACTCGCGTGAGCTCGGAATTCTAAAGTGACGCGCCAGCGTGAGCTAACGGAGCCAAGCGCGTTCGGCCCGGTTGCCAGCAGTGGTAGTGGGCCCATCACCAGGGGGACGACCGCGATGGTCGAGAAGTTGTTGCTGTAGGTGATCATTTGTGCACGGACGGAGTCCGAGCTGTATCGAGAGCACCACGATGACGAGTGTCGCAAAGACGATCCAGTCAAGCTTGCGTTCGTTATCGCGGCGGGTTTCTTCGATGAATATCCAGCTGCCGACAAAGGCGACCACACCGAACTTGCCAGATTCTTGCGAGGCTCTGGAAAAGCGTCGACTTGATCGGAGGTGACGGAGAACGAACCCTGCATGCGTGGTAAGGCGACGCCGACGCTACACAGCAAAGCTGCCGCGGATAAACTGGTGACGAATATGCAGCGAAGGAGAAAACTTGCCTGATCATGTTAGGGTTGCGTTTGGTTAAGAATCAGTCTGGTAGATTTCTGCTCTACAATGGCCATTTAAGCAATCAACGGAGAAAGTAAATGTCAAATCTCTACTCAAAGAATTTCTCAACTGCTGATGAAGTAAAGACTCCACCAAAAGCACGGGTTGAGGTAGTTAAACTCGGAAATGTAAATGCCTCGAAACTAGTTTTGGAGCCAGGCTGGAAGTGGTCAACGTGTATTAAACCCACTGTGGGTGGAGACAGCTGCCAAGCAGGACATGTTGGTGTAGTCATATCGGGTAGTATGACCGTTAAACACGACGATGGTTCAGAGGTAACCGTTGGAGCTGGGGATGCCTACTACTTCGCTCCAGGCCACGATGGCTGGGTGAATGGTGACGAGCAATGTGTTCTCTATGAGATAGTAGAAGGCGGTAAAGATTTTGGCCCCTGGAAACACGCCCACTAACAAGTTCAACAAGAAGGGGGAAGACGAATGAAGGTATATTTTTTAGGAGCATATAGCGAGAAAGGTTTGGCTGGAATGATGAGCAGTAGCTACGATGCTCGCGTTAAAGCCGTCAGCGCAATGCTGGAAAGAGCTGGAGCAAAACTTGGATCGGTCGACTACTTGCAGGGACCGTATGATGTTATTGCGGATGCAGAAGTTGACTGCTATGAAACTGCATCGGGGATCGCCGCGGTGATGATGCAATCGGGCGGTTGGGACGACCTTATGGTTTTACCAACCATGGATTTGGACAAAGCCTTGAACACTGCAAGAGCAGTGGGTGATTATCCAATGCCGGGATCCGAATAACTACTTCTGAGTAACTGCGCCGGAGAAGCCGAATAATCACCGTATTGAAGCGCGCCCTGCGGGGCGCGATTTCTAATTTTTGCCGTCCATCGTTCGTCGTAGACAGCCCCCGTGACCTGTCGTGTCAAGTGACGCCGCCATTGCCATCGCCCTTTGCATATACGTACTGGTAAAGCGTGTAATTCTGTAAATGGCCATCTGAAAAACCTCCTGACTTGACCACAAACAGCTGATAAATTTGGGGTGCCTATAAAACCATGATTTATTGATTGTTCTTCTGATATCGAATTCCAGATTATCAATCAAAGATCATTTATTATTGAATTCCTGCGACTGGACTGAAGGAGTTAGACCGATGTCAAAGTACGACGACACGCCTGCTGCAATCTCTATGACTCTGTTCACTTTGGGGGGCATCTTTTACGTCTTCCAGTTGCTCTTTATGACGGAGACCTGGCTCGGCGATAATGGAATCGGACCTGAGGCAATCCCGTTAGCTCGGGTGCTTGGGCTTACATGGCTTGGGATTGTAGTGGTCTTAATCCGGACCTTCGTTACTGGTCTCTCGGGAACTAGCGCTTTCTTTGTGGCGCTCTTAATCGCCGAAATCGGTATTTTTCTGAATCTCTGGCATCAGCACTTCATGGGAAACCTGGAAGTGTCGATTCTCGACGACGCCATCATTGTCACAGTGCTCCTTGCCTTGCTGCTGTTCGGCTGGTCGAGAATTCGCTCTAAAACCTGAATCAAAACAAGCCAGGAAGTGTGACAATGCACGCATTGAAAACCCCGCAGAAGCGGGGTTTTTTTTAATGCTCGCTTGTGTTGGTCCAAGCCGAGACTAAATTCCAGCTAAACCGAAATAACCTCTCGATCAAACTGCGTGAGGCTTTCGTGGTCGGAGTCTGTTAACGCAACCTCCGAGCTGAATTCGATCCCTTCCCATCCATCCGAGTGTCATGTTGCTCTGCTAAACTTCCCTCTGTTCCTGCCGGCTTACTGAAGGGAAGTCCGCGACAGTAGCCAAGAGATCGTCCCAGTTAACGGGGTTTTGGAAAAAAACAATCTCTTCCGGGTCA
>CAYFJI010000197.1:0-2604 GCA_964343365.1 uncultured Acidiferrobacteraceae bacterium | reverse complement strand
CGGCGACAACGGAGTCCAGACGCTCGTTCTCGACGGTGCGGTCTTCCGCGAGGCCGTGCTCAAGCAGCCGACGATCGGCATGGAATTGCTCGAGACGCTCTCCAAACGCCTGGCCGAGAAGTCGGCCTGAGCGCGGACTGGCGCCAGTCGGACTCCTGCCTAGCCGACCGCTACAGGGGCCGTGCCGAGATCGGTCTCGTCGAGCATCGTGTCGAAAATGGTCGTGACCCGGTCCTGGAGTTCCGAGAAGAACTCTGCCGAGAGAAAATCGGGCAACTCGATGTTGGGATACTCGCCGTGTGCGGCGGTCGGCAACACGTAATCGTCGGCGGTCATCCCCTGGAGCTTCTCGAGTCGATAGCCGCGGAGGAAGGTACGGACTGTCATTTCGCGCAACGTCTCGGCGGTGACCTCGATACCGGTCAGGCCGCTGACTGCCTCTCCCAGCTGGTCAGGACTCAAGGCGGCAAACTTGCAAACCCCGATCATGTCGTAGGGGAACTGGATCAGACCGCGATCCGGATTGGTGATCGCATCCACCCAGTAGTCCATATCCGTTTTACCGTCGAAGAGGTAGAGCAGGAACGTCCGCATCGACATATGGCCGCCCGCCAGCGCCCACGGATAGCCGGGGTTGTGCTGGGGCAAGTAGGCCGGCAGTTCCAGGCCCTTGCAGTGCATCGCGTAATCGGGTTCGCCCAGTTCTTCACTCATCCGTAACGAACCCTGTCCGATCAACTCGTTGCGACCCTCACCGATATCGAGGATCGTCTGCCGGGCACCTTCAAAGTCTCCAAACCGCGGCCCGTCTGCGGTGGCCTTGCCGTCATCGGCGTGCCGACGGTTGTACTCCATGGCGTATGAGAGTGAGACACCGCAGGAGATCGAGTCCATGCCGAGTTCATCGACAAGTTCGACCAGCGTACAGGCCTGGTCGATATCGAAGATCCCGATGTTGGACGACAGGAGGTTGAGAGGCTCAAAGTCGAGCTTGGCGCGAAACGTCCCGGCCTTGCCGTCATCGTCAATGTCATAGACATTCTTGTGGCACTTGATGCCGCATCGGTAGCACGACTCGGCCTTGATCACGTAGTTGCCGGTCTCCTGGACGTTGCCGCGGTGCAGGGCCACCGATGCGTCGGTACCCGTGGGGGAGAAGTTCATCTCCGGTACCACGTGCTTCGCATTCATCGGAACATAATTGGCCCAGGTGCCACCGAGCTTGTCGGTCGCGTCATCCCGGAATCGAGCACTGCCGTCGCCTCGAGCCACGACCTTGTTGAGGTCCTTGAAGTTGTCGGCCGACGCTGCGCGCCCGTCCTTGGTGTTGGCGACAATGGCGAGCAGGTTCTTCGAACCCATCACACCGCCCATTCCGCCTCGGCCGCAGAAACGAGACTTGGGATCACCGCTCTTGAGTTGGTTTTCGGTTGAGAGCGCAATGGCCGCGTATCGCACCTGCTGGTAGTTCTCACCCGCGGGACCGATCACTGCAAAGTGCGCGTCGTCGCCGTACTTCTCTTTCAGTCTCTTCATCTTCTCGTTGACCATCAGCCCGGCCAGGTCCGACGCGTCTTCGAGGGTCAATGTCGGCGACGCATCCGGATCGTCGGGATCCTGCGTGATGTGCAACAGGACCGGTGTATCGCTTCGGCCGGTGAAGAGGATCTCGTCGAGTCCGAGAAACCTCAGTTTTGTCCCAAACTTGCCACTGCCGGCAGACCACATCGCTGAGGGGAGTCCAGTGCGAGACCGTTTCAGAGGCGAATAGGCCATGAAATAGGTCCGCAGGCCCGTCATGAACTGGGTTCCGCTGAGAACTCCCAGCGTCAGCAACAAGTTTGCATCGGGGCTGTACGCATCGGAGACCGGACAGGTTTCCAGGTGCTTGAACCCGCGGGCAATTCCTCCCAGGACATCCTCGATGTCCTCACAGGTGGTTGTGCTGTGCTGGATGGAGCCGTCGGTGAGATCGACGCTGTAGCGGCAAACCTCAAAATCCTGTGGGGTACGGACCGGAGTGGCTTCACTGTTCATGGTCAAGTCTGTCGGCTGATGAATGGGCTCAGATGGTCATGTCGACGCCAGAAGGCGAGAACATCATACACGTGGCCCCCGTGGCGACGCCAACCGGCAGGTCATCCTCGACTTCCCGAGCTTGTCGGATGGGCCCCGACGAATTCGGGTGCGGATGTTGCAAGTTGCCGTGCGCGATCGCGTCGAGACTCCAAGTCGCATCCTGGTGGCGATACGATGGGGTTGAGCCTGGGGATTCTCTGCGAGAGAGGTCTCCAGGTCGAGGCCTTTGAGGTCAGTACTTGGATGCCAGAAGTCTCTCAGTTCACCCAGCGTCTTCTCTCGCGGTTTCTTTTCACAGCCCGGTCATGCTGGCAATCGTTGATCTTGAACCTCGATTCAGCCGTCGCGACCAGCTTGGTCTACAATGCACGCTCCAGCTCCCCGGCAGTACCCTGCCACGGGCGTGAATGGATGGAATGACTCAATGTGGGATCCCACCAGCATCCGGCGCACGGTGTGGTTGTTTGTAGCCGCCGTTTCGCTGACGTCGGCCGACGCCCGAGCGGGCGATGACGATACAGGTGC
>CAYFJI010000196.1:0-2605 GCA_964343365.1 uncultured Acidiferrobacteraceae bacterium | reverse complement strand
CTTTCCACTCATTTGGGTTTTCGGGAAATGGATCGGATTTGTCACAGACTCCATCACCATCAGTATCTATGTAATCTCTCTTGTCCTCGGGGCATTGATCTGCATTATCACCAATACCATCATTATCGGTATCAAGAGATTCTTCAGGATCAAGTGGAAAAGCATCTATAGAATCATTGGTACCATCTGAATCTGTATCTGGATTATCAGGATTAGTTCCTATAGAGTTTTCATAAATATCACTTAAAAAATCTCCATCAGTATCATATTTTGCACTCGAATTTAAAGGAAATGCATCTGTATTGTCTCCAAGACCATCACCATCTGTATCATTCCATTCTAAAGGATTTGTAGGAAATGCATCTCCTGTTTGATTCATTCTGAGGCCCGTAGTAATATTTATATCAAATAGATAATTATCTGTATAATTATCTGCGTCTGTATCATTTGTCAAAGGTGATGTTTGATAAATTACAAATTCATCATAATCTGTTAAGGTATCTCCATCTGTGTCTGGATTTGTAATGTCTGTAATATAGCCATCCAACCCAAAATAAGCTTCTTCTCTATCACTCAAACCATCTTCATCTGTGTCCGTTGAATTAGGATTACTATGGTGATTGTCATCGTCTATTCGGAAATAGCTGTACCCATTTCCAAAACCCTTAGGTTTCTTAAAAACATAAAATATTTCATCTGATGTTAAAGCCCGGTTCCAAATAGCTATATGGTCTATAGTTCCATTAAGATATTCTTCATTGTTCTGTCCTCTACACATATAGTTATAATTGGTTGCTGTTTTTATCGAAGGATTATCTATAGCTTTTTCTGAAATCAATGTTCCATTTACATACAATTTGATAATACTATTTGTCTCACTATAAGTGGCTGCTAAATGATACCAAACACCTAATTTAGCTTGAATGCTATCATTTGTAATTGGAGATATATGTAACTTGTTTCCCGAAAAAACCTTAAACTCAAACATATTCTCTTCATTGATACCTAACCAAGTCCTACCGTCTTGAACAGTACCAACTACGGTAGAAAAACCTGAACTGAAATTTTCCAATTTAACCCATGATTGAACGGTATATTCTGTAAATTTTGAATTATCCAGAGAATCAAGGCGAATCTGATCATCAACGCCATCACACTTTACTCCATTAAGAAATTTAGCAGAAACTCTTTCTGCTCCATTAAGAACGGAACCTATATCAGAATCTGGAACCATATTAATGGCACTTGTAGGATCAGTACCATCAAATGTCCAATAACCTTTCAATGTAATTTCATTTAATGAGAATAAAGTATTCTCAATCATTCTATTGTCATATTCATAAATATTCAAGATAGTATCATTGTCATAATCACCAGATTGGTCATCTATCAAAGGGTCTAAGCCCCATAGTTGCTCCCAGCCGTCGGGCATTCCATCAAAATCAGTATCTGGATTATTCGGATCTGTTCCTGTTAGGTACTCCTGTAAATTTGTATATCTTTTTTCTACAGGTTCGCAGGCTCCTGTTGATACATTTATGTAAGTACCAAAACCGTCACAGTCTGCATCTAGTGTAGCATCAACTGTTTTCATAGGATCCAAATTGTTATTTAATTCATACAAATCAGGTATGCCATCATTATCACCATCTGGACTATTGGGGTCGCTGGATGAACGGCCAAAAAGGTCATATGCAAAAATTTCTTCATAATCTGTTAATGTATCGCCATCACTGTCCTGTAGTAATGGATTTGTAGAATAGTCATTAATTTCTTGACCATCAGATAACCCATCGCCATCCGTATCATTATTAGTTGGGTTAGTAACATCTGTATCGTTTGTTAATGGATTAAAAATTTCATCAAACCCTTCTTGATAATCTGTTAGACCATCTTCATCAGTATCTCTCACTTTAGGATTTGTTTTGTGAAAATTACCTTTAAAATCTGTCCATCCATAATATTCTTCTCCATCTAAAAGACCGTCGGCATCATAATCTGGATTGAAAATACCAGTCCCTAATGTAAAATCTACATAATCTGATAAACCATCTCCATCCGAATCTGGGTCAGGACTTCCATAAAATGTAATTGACCAATTGTTAAAACGACTATTACTATCTCCTTGAAAAACTGTATCATTAACCTTGACACTCCATTCACCAAAAGAGTTTTCTCCCCAATGTGCAACTGATGTAAACGTCCAGTTGTAATAATTAGAATTAATATCTTGATTATTTTCTCTAACAAGTTCTGAAACAACATCATTAGGAGATATGAGAAAAACATTAAGATCACCACGATCTCCATGAGTGATATTCACTAAAATTTCTACTGATTCTATATTTATACTTCTATCAATAAAAAGACTTGACGTTACTCCCTCATTATTTTCATCTAATATATACTCATCTACATTTACTTTATCAGAACTGACGTTTACTTCATCTTCAACGTTGACCCAATCTTTAGCAAAATTAACAGCTTTGTTTGCATCTATCCTGCCATATCCATATGCATTATTATACTCTCTATTAGCTTCTGTTGTAAACCATCCAGGGTGGTTTACATCAATTTTGTCAGAACTTTCAATTAAAATATGCTG
>CAYFJI010000195.1:0-2605 GCA_964343365.1 uncultured Acidiferrobacteraceae bacterium | reverse complement strand
CATTGCTTCTCTTCGCTGTCCATCATTTTAAGTCGCGTGGGGTGTTTCTGGGCATGGCCGCGATGTCAATGGGGTGTTGGGAATATCTCCAGTGGATCCCTCATTCTCAATCAGAACCGCTATTTGGTGTAGTGGTTATTGCCGCGATGATACTTGTCGTTTGTCAGTGGACAGCCGTGGGCCGGCGAGATGCGATTGTGTTTGCTACAGGGGCCGTTCTAGTTGCCGTGGCAAGCTTCTTTATTCGACCAACGGCCGCTCCGCTCATTGTGTTTGTTCTCATCTCAATTGTTTTGGGACTTCTCGTCACGGACAAGGACATGAACGACAGAGTGCAGTTTCTTAGTCGATGGTTGATTGTATTGACGCTGGCTCTGCTGGCCGCGATCCCCGTGCTGGTCTTTCCTCTTTTTGATCCCTCGGTGCTTCCGGCAGGTGCCATTCAGGACTCCGTTTCGGGCTATCACGATCATGCGGCAATGGGGATGGTCGTCTGGGAGAGACCAGAGTACACGTTTGATCCGCCTGAAGATTATTTAGGCTTTCTACTGATTGCGGTGCGTCGTCTCTATTATTTCTTTCTCTTTGTTGCCAAAGATTTCAGCACCTTGCACAAGGTATTAAACGTACTGTTCTTCATCCCATTTTATGCTCTTGTCTGCTTTGGGATCTGGCTGGTTTTGCGACCGGCCACTGCATTGGCGCCTCCGCATCGTCTTATCGGTTTGCTCGCCATTGGCCTGATATTACTGTTTGATGTATTTCATGCAGTGACGCTGCTCGACTTCGACTGGCGTTATCGGTCGCCCACTTATCCCGCAATGTTCATGTTGGCAGCAATCGGACTGGAGACTCTGGCGGCATCACATCGAATGCGCAAGTCTGCCGATAACCTGGAAGCCGGTGACAAATAGTTGGTATCCATCTGCATTCTTGTGGATCGTCAGATGGTGCGTTTTGTGGTGTTTGAAAAACCCGTAAGGGCAGCTGATTTGGATTGATGAATATCGCGATTGTCACCAACTTCTTCCCACCAATCCAGACCGGAAGCTGTTTTTGGGCTATGAACCTTGCTCGTGCACACCGCAAGGCAGGGGACGATGTCGTGGTCGTCACGATCGGGACCGGGGAACAGGTCTTAACCGAGACAATTGATGACGTGACGGTATACCGCCTGCCGGCGGTGTGGAAATTGCCCAAGCTCCAATTCTTTCTAAACTTTGATAGCTTTTATTTGATAAACGATCGTCGCAATCGGGAGTCCTTAGGGACGATTTTGCGAGACCACCAAGTTGAAATTGTGCATCAGTCCAACCATCTCCTGGACTCGCTATTCATGGTTCGCGACGTGTGCAAGCGCTTGGATCTCCCGTGGATATCCACTCTGCACGGATCCATCACGCATTCTGGGAACACGGCCTATAACACGATCATGCGTGGGGTAGACCGCCTGGTCATCAAAAAGGCGGTGGATGCCTGCGCCGCACTTGTTTCCTTGGATGCTGAACTGGTTCGCTATGTTGAGCGGACATATCAGCCTCGGCGTTCTGCTCTTATCCCGTTATGTTGCATGGATGCTGATTTCTTCTCAGACCTTCCGACAGCGAACCCCGAGCGTCAAATCATGCATGGCGACACCTCTGGTTTCAGCATCGCGTCGATTGGTCACGTCACCGAGAACCGGAATCGAGTGGAGTTGATCCGTGCGATAGCTGATCTTCGAGATGAAGGCGAAATCGGTCACCTGGACATTGTGGGAAGGGTACTCAGCCAGGCTCCCGTTGAGCTGGGTAAGTGCCTTGGGCTCACAGATCAGATTACATTTCACGGCGAACTGCCGCAAAAGGAAATGCTGCAGTTGTTGGCGAGCGCGCAGGTAGAGGCCCATTTGTTTTTCATGCCTGGATTGGGATGTGCAACTCAGGAAGCGATGGCGGTCGGTCTGCCGACAATTTGCCATGGTTACGAAAAGCTTTATGGCGACGTGCCATTGCGGCACGGTGAGAACATATTCTTTGCCGACCCTAAGAATCCCGAAGAAATCCCGGCTATCCTTCTGGAACTCGCCCAAAACCCTGAACGTCGAAAGTCGGTCGGGAGCAACGCCCGACAACTTGTCGGCGAACACCTGGTTTGGGAAGTCGTCTTGACTAAGTTTCAGGATTTGTACGCCTCCGTCATGTAGATTTTATCTTCCTGCGGCAATCCAAGACGAATGTGAGTGATACATCCATGCCAATTTCGGATGATGTGAAGTTAGGCACGAAAGTGGAAATTCTCCATCCACAACTCGTCAACATTTATGGTTGCAAAATTGGCGACGGCACAAAGATTGGCCCGTTCACCGAAATTCAAAAGAACGTCGCAATTGGTTCCCGCTGCAAAATCTCATCACATACCTTTATTTGCGAAGGTGTTGTCATAGAAGACGAAGTGTTCGTCGGTCACGGGGTCACGTTCATAAATGACCTTTACCCAAGGGCCACGAATCCCGAAGGAAGCCTGCAAACTGACGAGGACTGGCAGGTAATTTCGACAAATGTTCGCCGCCATGCGTCCATTGGCAGCAACGCGACAATTTTGGCCGGCGTCACGATCGGCGAAG
>CAYFJI010000194.1:0-2605 GCA_964343365.1 uncultured Acidiferrobacteraceae bacterium | reverse complement strand
ACCACCAACAAATATTTCGCCATGAGTTGCTGGCTCAAACCCAGCTAACATCATCAAACAAGTTGTTTTACCGGAACCGGAAGGTCCCAACATTGTTAGAAATTCGCCACGCGCTATATCCAAGTTAAGATTCTTTACAACCAACTCAGAACCATCATAGCTTTTCTGCACCTCAGAGAAACTTACGTAATCCTGATTAATATCAGTCCCTGAGTGACTAACAAACGATTTCAGTTGCTCTTCCATCCTAGGTTTAGAAAAACCTCCTGTCTCAACACATAGATATAAGCCATCACTATTAAAGCCAATTAAAAAAAATAATCAATTCGACAATAAGCTTAGCAAAATGCCGACGTTTATAAAGTTTCATTATAGATGCCTACCCATCAGTCTAATTCACAAAATTCCTTTAGCACAACCAAAGTTTATGTAATTATTGTTAATAACCCTATTTTTTGCAGTTTTTGGAGATTTTTTTGCTAAACACAATTCCATAGACATTACAAATACTCATCTCTAAAATTGCCTTAAAACTCTTGATTGGCTAAAAAATAACAAAAATGTTGGGCTCAACCTTAACTTTGAGTCATTCCAACAATCTGAGGAGATAGATCAAAATGAAATTTGAAGGAATTTACCCCCCTGTTATTACTCCTTACAACGAAGATTATTCGATTAACTATAACGAATTTGAAAACCTAATTAAATCTCTTCTTAACCATAAAATTCATGGACTAGTCATTGGTGGAACCACAGGAGAATATCACCTACAAACATTTGAAGAAAGAATTAAATTGATGGAAATAGCGCAATCAGTAGTCAAAGATCGTACTTCAATTATCGTCGGGGTAGGGGCTATACGCACTGAAGACTGTATTGAGCTAGGTCAAATTGCTAAAGAGTTGGGCGCTGACGGAATACTGGTAAACGCCCCTTACTACGCAGTACCAACTCAAGCAGAATTAGCGGAACACGCTTTGGCTATCGACCGAGCTATCGATTTGCCCATCATGTTATACAACTACCCAGGTCGGACAGGAACAATCATGGAACGTGAATTCTTTGATCACATCAAGGAAAACCCTAACTTTATTGCAATAAAAGAGTCTACTGGAAGTATTGATCAGTTACACATGCTTGCTCTCGACTATCCAAATTTATCCCTTATCTGTGGCATGGATGACCAAGCTTTGGAATTCTTCGCATGGGGTGCGCGAGGTTGGGTTTGCCCCGGCGCAAACTGTTTACCTGAGGAGCACATTGCTCTGTATGAGGCCTTATATTTAAAAAATGACTTGGCTAAGGGTCGAAAAATAATGTCTGCAATGATGCCGTTCCTAAATATACTTGAGCAGAGTGGAAAATTAATTCAAGCTGTAAAGTATGCATGTGAGCTAAAAGGCTTAAAAGCCGGAAGGGTTCGTCTACCTTTACAATCACTATCAAAAAATGAACAAGCTACGATCGAATTAGTTCTTGAAACACTGGACTCCAAAATGCTGGATATCAAAAACTCTAGATAATGCATCCTAATTACTACAATGCAATTAAGTATTCTTTTTTATTTTTAGTATTATTCTCTATAATATCGCTATCATTGTCTCCAATGATACAGGATACAAGTTTCAAATCAATCTGGATTGATTCCTATTTAAGAATGCATTCTAGCCTTGCGGCAGAACAATCTGATACTCAGTTGATAGTTGTTCACGATAACTACTCAGAATTATTCAAATTGATGCAACTACATTCGTCGATACTAGAAATTCAGAAAACGAAATTCCCCAATATCGCTCTTCTCAGTATTAAAGGAGAAATAGAGTCAATCATGGCACTCTTGCGTAAATCCAGCTTTATTCGTTTTGCATCGAGGAACCAATTAATATTTTTTTGCCACTAAAAAACGTGTTATCTTATTTCTGACATAAGAAAACAACTATCGGCCACATCAGAATCTAGAAAAAAAATTTAACTAAGCATTAGCTAGACAGACCAAGAAACCGATATATATGCATTAGAACATGTGGCGCTATTTTAGTTTCTAGCATGACATCCTCGAGAGTAAACCACTTAAGATCTTGCCCTTCTTTTAGTACCAATTTTTCGCGTCTGCCTATAAAATCTAAAGCGAAAAAATATAAACTGTACCCAGGATGATCGAAATTGTCCCACTGATAGAGATATCTACCCCTATCAGGGTGCCAAGACAACTCTTCCATAATTTCTCGCTGTAATGCTTGCCACGGACTTTCTCCTATCTCAATCTCGCCACCAAAAAATGACCACTGGTTTGGGTATGAAATTCCCGGATGATCATCTCGAAGCTGAAGCAAAAATTCATTGTTTTGATTAATAATAGCTTT
Source organism: uncultured Acidiferrobacteraceae bacterium (assembly GCA_964343365.1). Classification (GTDB taxonomy): domain Bacteria; phylum Pseudomonadota; class Gammaproteobacteria; order Arenicellales; family UBA868; genus CAJXWH01. Next base: position 242 of record CAYFJI010000194.1, on the reverse strand, counting down.
ACTAATTTGCGGCATTTTATTCTAGAATCATCATGCTAAATGCAAAAAGAAAGATTAATCTTTAATTACCTAGAACTACATGAGTACCACACATTTTCCCACAACCTTTCGCTCAATAAGGGCCGTCAAAGCATCACGACCCTCATGGAGTTGAAATCGCCTCCATATCGTTGGCTTAATTTTCCCATTCTCATACCATGAAAACAACTGCATGAGATTCTTATCACTTTTTTTTCTCTCTT
>CAYFJI010000193.1:0-2614 GCA_964343365.1 uncultured Acidiferrobacteraceae bacterium | reverse complement strand
GCAAACTGCTGCCAGTAGTCCTTTACGGAACGGACTACGTGGAGCTGTTTGCCTATGTTCAGTCGCCTGGTCGCCTTTTGGAGCTAGCTATTCACCCTCGAGCCTGAACACCCAAGGGTTGAGAGCTGGATTCTTCCGGCCATGCATTTCCCACCAGTCCAGGAGGGAGCGCCTGATCTCAGGCGCTATTTCGTTCAGATCGAGATGTCCGCTGCCTGCTCTTTGTTGCGTTAGGCGGCAACCGATCACGAGTCGAGAGGGATCAAGCTCAATCAGAAGCGAGGGGCGAAAGCAGGCAGGGGCAACCACTGAATCAGCAACAAATTGAGAGTGAAGCGAGCCCTACCAAGCCTGATTCCCTAAGACACAGAGATCACCGACGGTTGGCACGACCACATGAACCTGACCAGACGCCAAGTGCTTCAAGCCAGTGGCTTTCTCGCTGGCTTTCTTCTGAGCACGAATTCGCGCCACGCCAGCGCCCGGCCCAGGCAGTACAACACGCTGAACTTTAACCCCAAAGAAACGCGTAGCTTGGCAGTTGTGGGAGCAGGTATTAGTGGGTTGGCAGCGGCCTACTTGGCAGCCAAAGCAGGGTTTCGTGTTGTTGTGCTCGAAGCAGATGAGCGCTACGGCGGTCGCAGCCTCACGCTGAGGCCTGATGATCCCACCTACCGCGACTGGTGGTTTAGGACCTACAACCCCCAGTACCTTTTTGAAGCGATGTATGTCACGAGCAAAGAGGAGCGCAGATCATCGCCCGCATCGGAAAAAGAAGTCGCATCTTTCGAGATTCACACCAAACAAAAGAGCAGGGATCCAGTCGAGCTCTATCTCAATCTCGGGCCTGGGCGCATTGCCAGTATTGATACAACCCTGCTGAGCCTCTGCGATGAACTTGATGTTCCCCTTGAGCCCTACATCTTCAAAGCTAATAACAACCTCCTGTTCAGCGAGTCGTTCCAAGATGGCAAGCCAATTCGCTGGCAGGAAGTTCATTACTCCCTGATCAGTGAAGTGGCACAGCTACTCAATGAGGCCATTGAAGAGGGGCTTCTTCTCAAGGGATATGACCGAAACCGGGTGCTGTCGCTGCTGCGGCATTACGGGAACCTCAACGACAAGGGAGAGATCGACAGAATGTCAGGTATTGCAGGTTATATCCGTCATCGCGGTGGATGGAGAACCCCTTATTCTCCTCAGCCCCCACTGTCACTCAAGGACGTCATTAATGCTGATTTTGTACAACCGAAGAAAGATGACCCAATCGGCTTCACGTCGTACCTCTATCTCTCAAATGCGATCGACTGGCAACCCACCTTGATGCAACCAGTCGGTGGAATGGACCGGATCTGGCAAAAACTTCTTTTGCAATCAATCCCCTCCAATGCATTACTTGAACCCGCGTCAATCAATCATTCACATGGAGCAAAAGTTGGCGACCTTGTGAAGCTAAATTCTCCTGTTAAATCGATGAAAAATCAAGCCTCCTCTGTGCTCATCGAAGTGAAGGGTCGAGCACAACCTTTAGAAGTGGACGCCTGCATCGTGACGGTGGCTCCCCCACTCATCGGCGAGACAGGAACGGTGACCTTGGCTGGCAAATCCATCAGTCAAATGCCGATCCCAGAGGAGATGCGCATCAGCACGAACCTTCCAGAACCAGTGAAACAAGCACTGGCCTCAGTCAGGATGGCACCCGCGATCAAGGTCGGATTACAGGCTCGTCGGCGCTTCTGGGAAGAAGACAATGACATCTATGGAGGGATTAGTTGGACCAGCCATCTGTCTCGGCAAATCTGGTATCCATCGGCCAATTTCATGGAGTCCACCGGTGTTCTCACAGCGGCCTACAACTCCGGCAGTGAAGCGATGCAATTCGGAAATCTTTCGCGACAGGAACGCATTGAGGAAGCTGCAAAAGGTGGCACCAGCTTGCACAGCAATTTCCGCAAGGATGTTGATCTTGATGCGGCCATTTCCATCGCATGGCAATACATGCCCTGGCAAGTGGGCGGCTTCGCCGCTGACACTTATCTCACTCAGCCGGAGATCTACGCAACCATCACTGACTGGCCGCAGGGACAAATCCTGCTGGCAGGAGATTCAGCCAGCCAGATGCCTGGCTGGCAGGAAGGCGCTGTATCGGCAGCACACCTTGCGGTGCGATCCCTTGTGGAGCATCGATCGTCGACGGACCCGGTTCTCTATAGATGAAGCAAAGATGCACCGCAGTGATCTTGTTGCTCAAGCCATTCACCTGCTGATGGAGAGGGCAAGGGTTGCTTTAAAGCAACCCTTGCGGTTGTGGGCGCTATTGCTCAACTTGACAAGTTATGTGGGTTAGGAGTGGGCAAATAGTTAGAAGCTCTAGTTCTGCTGAACAGTTATTAGTTATTCCCTTGCTCCTTACTTAGTATTCACTCTGACAAGCCAAGGATTGATGTGATGACTACGATTATGAAATGGTTTCCCGCAAAGAAGATGCCGGGATGAGTTCTACGCGTTCAGAGAGAACAGACTCGATGATGAAGTGTATATAGAAAGCTTTTCTGAGACTAAATAAAGAGTTCTGATCGGAGATAGGAGTACATTCAATTGCCGAATTAACGGC
>CAYFJI010000192.1:0-2643 GCA_964343365.1 uncultured Acidiferrobacteraceae bacterium | reverse complement strand
GTTCATTGTCTAAGATAATATAATCCTCAGTTTCTTCGTAAATATGTGTATTTTCAGGGACGTTAGTAAAAGTCATTATCTGTATTTCCAGTAAACAAGACCACTAATAAGTGCAAAAAAAAGTAAAATGTAAACTATATTATCTTTGATTACGGACACAGGGTCTATCCCAAAGCTATTGACGTAAATCGTCCGTGTATCTGTAGAATTTAATCCATCATCGTCTGTAATCCGTAGAACTGCCTTGTAACTTCCAGACTTCACATAGGAATACGAGGTTTTTCCACTACTTGTGGATGACCAGTCATATTCTCCATCACCGTTGAAATCCCACTCATATAATACTATGTTACCATCCTCGTCATCGCCGGAACCTCGAAACTGAACAGGCATGTTGGGCTGTACCCCATTATCATCGTTCCAGTGGTTCGCTGAAGCAACAGGATATGCGCCTACGAATAGTGTTTGGGAAACATTCTCACTTAACCCTCCGTTATTATCCTCTACCTGAAAAGTGATGGTATGCATTCCAGGTGATAAAGCAGACGTGGAGATTTGACAATTATCTATAGCTTCATTAAGTTTAACTTCACTTTCAAGTAATTGATTGATTTGATTATAATAGGTGGTTAGAAGGAATGTGTAACCGGTGATATCACTAACTTGTGCTAGATCCGAGTCTGCCTCACCTGGATGAATTTCAAATTTATCACCTGGGCTCAACTTACCATTGAAGTCGTTGTCAAAGAAAATTACAGCTTTACCTTGTCCTTCGTAATAACCATAGAGGTCAGAGACTAAGCCATCAGTCTTAGTGTTTCCTTCTTCATTCAGTAAATACCAGTTTGCTACGTTCACGGAAACTTGTGGGTTGATCTTGACAATCTGAATTGTCCAGGTCCCGTCCTCGTTTTCAATAGGCATCAACACGTTCTCATTTTCAGATAAGACTCCATCGTTTGAGGATATCCAATGACAATCTACAATTGTACCATCTGTATCAATACCACGGCCACTTAGTAATCCATCAGCTCCTTTGGGGATTGATGCTGGATTACTGGAATCGAGTGTTCCAACTGGAAGTATGTTAGTGATTTCTAATACAGTAGTGTTCCAATCCGACCAGTCCTCCTTATTGTCTTGTACTCTGAAAGAGATTGTGTGGTTACCAACACCAAAAGTAGTGCTGAAATCCTTTTCATTGCTCAAAAACCCATCAAGATTCGATTTCCATTCGTATGTCAAAATGGTGCCGTCACTATCGGTCCCAGAGCCGCTGAAGGTTACTTCCTCGTCAAATCTGGCTTGTGAGTGCGAACTTGAATCAATAGTGGCTATAGGTAATACATTACCAGTGTATAATTGAAGTGAGCTCTCCAAACCAGCATGACTTTTCATAGCCGGAGAATAGGTAATGATGTAATAACCGTCCGCTGATAGTGACATGGAATAAAATGCCGTTCCTGAACTACTAGATGGATAAGTATTGACATTCCAGATAGGCATTCCGAATTCATCGAATAGATACAAAGTAGTCTCAGTAGTTGCAGCAATTATCTTTCCATTGTTTGATATACTATAGCTCTTCCACTCTTCGCCATTACCAGTGATTTCATGTATTTGTGGTTCGTAAATCAATAGAGGTATATTCTCTCCCCTTTCGAATTTTTGAATGCTGCCCTCAATAACGAAAATATAATTTCCATCTGCAGACAGACTTGCAGTTTGTTTCGCAGACGAGCTAGTTTCATTAAGAATTTGTTGAGGATTATTACTGTCCTTACTAAATAAATAAGAATAATGCTGTGGACGGTGGTTTTCACAACAAATTATTTCATTTACCAAAAAGTAATTACCATTTTCTGAAATAGAAGGATACCCGATAGATATATCTTTTGAATCATCTAAAGTTCTATTGAATGTGTAATTCCATAAAGGGATACTGCTTTTGTTGTTAAAGAGAGTTATGTTTTTTCCTTTTATCGCAACAATAACTTCTCCATCAGCACTGATATAACCTTTCCATGATTCATTAGTGTAATGGAGTGTTTCGTTACTGTCTTTATTTATAAGAAATAGCCCTTCATTAGATGAAACGAGGATATACTTCGCGTCTTTTGAAAAATCAAACGAATTTATTTCATTAGCAGTATAACTCCAGATTGGATTGTTGCTGTTTTTGCTAAATATCAACAAATTTTCATTATCATTAGAATCCCTTTCAACGGTAAGAATGTATTCGCCATCACTAGAGATCCCCGGGCCCCACCCCTCGACATGGCGGGATAAAAGTGCGCCATCTGTATAAACTTCACCATATGTCCAAAGTGGTTCACTATTGTCTCTACTGAATAGGGACAGAATATTTTGGGTACAACAGGAGTTAGTCTGTGTAACCACATAATTGCCATCTTCAGAAATTCGAGGAAATACTTGATTATTAGTATTGATATTATAGGCCAATTCATGTTCTTTTTCAGCCTTAGTTTCCCCTGCAGCTATGACGGCAAAAATCAGAATTATAAGGATAAATGATGCCCTCATAAGTGAGATAGCACAAGGGTGCATTTATTCTTTCAGGAGGCTAAAAAGCTAATATACTGCTGTCAATGCGATAATATGGCAGATTTCAAGGGGTTCATC
>CAYFJI010000191.1:0-2668 GCA_964343365.1 uncultured Acidiferrobacteraceae bacterium | reverse complement strand
TTTTGTGCAAAACTATTCGGGCCCACCAGTGATTATGAGTGTTTATGTGGAAAATATAAACGACTTAAGCACCGAGGTGTGATATGTGAAAAGTGTGGTGTAGAAGTTACGATGTCTAAAGTTCGGCGCCAGAGAATGGGGCATATCGAGCTTGCTAGTCCAGTGGCACATATTTGGTTCTTGAAATCCTTACCATCTCGTTTAGGGGTGCTGTTAGACATGACTGTGCGAGAAATTGAGCGGGTGTTGTATTTCGAAGCTTACGTTGTTACAGACCCAGGCATGACTCCACTTGAACGAGGTACATTGCTCAGTGAAGATTCGTATTATGAGGCAATCGAGCAGTATGGTGCGGATTTTGATGCGGGAATGGGCGCTGAAGCAGTCAAAGCGTTATTGCGTAATATGGAGTTGAAGTCAGAAGCAATAATGCTTCGTGAAGAATTAGCTTTAAGCACATCTGAAACAAAGACAAAGAAGCTAGCGAAGAGATTAAAAGTCGCGGAAGCGTTTATTAAGTCTGGGAATAAGCCAGAGTGGATGGTGATGGAGGTCATACCAGTTCTTCCACCAGACCTGCGGCCATTAGTTCCGCTTGATGGAGGACGATTTGCCACATCAGATTTGAACGATTTATACAGACGAGTGATAAACCGAAACAATAGGTTGCGTCGGTTATTAGACTTGAATGCTCCTGACATAATAGTTCGAAATGAAAAAAGAATGTTACAGGAATCTGTGGATGCACTGCTTGACAATGGACGACGTGGAAAAGCAGTTACTGGACCTAATCGACGCCAGTTGAAGTCATTGGCCGATATGATTAAAGGCAAGCAAGGTCGTTTTCGTCAAAATTTGCTGGGTAAGAGAGTTGATTATTCAGGTCGGTCAGTAATTGTTGTTGGTCCTACCCTCAGACTTCATCAATGTGGTCTACCTAAAAAGATGGCTCTTGAGTTATTCAAACCTTTTATTTTTAGTAAATTAGAATTTCGTGGTTTGGCGACCACGATAAAGCAAGCAAAAAAAATGGTAGAAGCTGAAGAGCCTGAGGTATGGGATATATTAGAGGAAGTAATTCGGGAACATCCTGTTTTATTGAATAGAGCTCCAACATTGCATCGATTGGGAATCCAGGCTTTTGAACCTATCCTAGTCGAAGGAAAAGCTATTCAATTACATCCACTTGTCTGTACTCCATATAATGCAGACTTTGATGGTGATCAGATGGCGGTCCACGTCCCGCTTTCGATCGAAGCTCAGTTGGAAGCAAGATCATTAATGATGTCATCAAACAACATTCTTTCTCCGGCGAGCGGTGAACCCATCATTGTGCCCTCGCAAGACATAGTGCTGGGGCTTTACTATATGACTCGGGAAGAAGTGAACGTCAAAGGAGAAGGTAGAGTATTTTCAGATGTTGCGGAACTTAGACGAGCATATGAAACTGGTTCGGTAACAATTCATGCCAGAATAAAAGTTAGGCTTCCAAAAGTAATGGTTACTGCTAATGAAGATGATGGTGATAGTTCGTTAGTTCTCGTAGAAACTACAGTCGGCCGTGCTTTGTTGTCAGACATCTTACCAAATGGATTACCGTTCGCATCCATCGATCGAGCGATGAAAAAACGCGCGATATCTGACATTATTAATCAGTGTTACAGACAGGTGGGCCTTAAAGAAACAGTTATTTTCTGTGACCAGCTAATGTATACCGGTTTTGAAATGGCTACTCGTGCGGGAGTCTCCATTGGTGTGGATGATATGGTTGTTCCACAGGGTAAAAGCTCTGCGTTAGCAACTGCAGAACAGGAAGTGAAAAGTATTCAGGATCAATACGATTCTGGACTGCTTACAGATGGTGAGCGATACAACAAAGTAGTCGACATATGGACTCATACCAGTGAGACAGTCGCTGATGAAATGATGACCGAATTAAAGTCAACTCATGTCCTTGATTCATCGGGGGAGGAGGTTGAGCAAGAATCATTTAATTCCATCTATATGATGGCAGATTCTGGAGCTCGTGGCAGCGGCGCACAAATACGGCAACTCGCTGGAATGCGTGGTTTAATGGCAAAACCAGATGGTTCTATTATTGAAACTCCCATAACAGCTAATTTTCGTGAAGGTCTCAACGTGCTTCAGTATTTTATATCAACCCATGGTGCGCGTAAGGGACTGGCTGACACTGCTCTCAAAACGGCTAACTCTGGATATCTAACACGTAGATTAGTTGATGTTTGTCAAGATTTGGTAGTAACCGATGCGGATTGTGGCACTGATAAAGGTTTCCTTAGGGAAGCGATAGTTCAGGGAGGAGAGATCGTAATTCCTCTCAGAGACCGTGTTCTAGGCCGTGTGTTAGCAAAGGATTTAGTCAGCCCTGTCGATGGCGCCCTACTTTTAGCAGCAGGTGAAATGATTGATGAAGAAGCAATCGAATTAATCGAGACTCATAATATCAATCAAATTAAAGCCCGATCACCAATAACATGTGAAACAAGATATGGCGTCTGTGGAAAATGCTATGGAAGAGATCTTGGACGTGGTCACATAGTTAACAGAGGTGAAGCAGTAGGTGTTATTGCAGCACAAAGTATTGGTGAGCCTGGAACCCAATTAACGATGCGTACATTTCATATTGGTGGTGCAGCCACTGCACAAG
>CAYFJI010000190.1:0-2726 GCA_964343365.1 uncultured Acidiferrobacteraceae bacterium | reverse complement strand
CCAGAAGGCGGGCAGGCCGACCACCCACAGGGCGCCGATGACCGGGCCCATGATCGTGCCCAGGCCGCCGATCACGACCATCGACACCAGGCGCAGCGAGTCGCCGATCTGGAACAGGCGGTCCGAGTAGGGGATGTTCTGGACGAGGCCGCCGAGCAGGGCACCACCCAGGCCGGCGATGGCGCCGGCCAGGGCGAAGGCCATCAGCTTGGTCCGTGACGGACCAACGGTGTACGCCGCGGCCGTGTACTCGTTCTCCCGCACGCCGATGATCGTCCGGCCGATACCGCTTGACCGCAACTGGCGGACCACCAGGAGCAGGACGATCAGGACGGCCAGGCAGAAGTAGTAGTAGGAGCGCTGGCTGGACAGGTCGAGGGGGCCGACGCTGCCCCGTCGGAACGGGATGCTCTGGCGGAAGCCGCCGTTGAAGGCCGGTCGCTTGAACACGTACTGCTGGGCGGCTAGGGCGAAGGCGAAGGTGGTGATGGCCAGCAGCAGGCCCTTGACCCGGAGGGCGCCGAGGCCGATCAGCGCGGCCACAACGCCGGCGACCACCGATGCAAGGAGCATCGAAACCACGTAGGGGACCCGGGGGATGGAAAGGGTGGCCAGGTGCCACTCGCCGAAGCCGAGGCCCACCTCGAGGCCCCGGTTGAAGCCGGCGGCGATGAGGGCGCCGACCCCGGCGAAGGCCATCTGGCTAAGGGACAGCTGGCCGGCCCAGCCGGTCACGATCGTCATCGAGAGTGCACAGATGGCGAAGCCGAGGATGCTGGCGTACAGCAGGTGCCGGGACGGCAGGGTCACGATCATGGGCAGGACCACGGCGATGGCCAGCAGGACTCCGCACGCCGTGGTGGAGAGGTGGCGGACCCACCAGACCTCGCGGAGCCGCTCCGGGATGGGGCGCCGTCGGGCCGAGAACGAGAACGAGCCCTCATTTTCGGCCACGCCCCGGCTCTGGAAGGCCACGGCGATGGCCACCACCACGAAGAGGAGGAAGTCGATGAGGCCGCTCTGGCCGAGGAAGTTGAACTGCACGTGGGCCTGGACCACGCCGATTACCAGGCCGGCGATGAGGGCCCGGGGAAAGGACGCCATGCCGGCGATAACCGCGGCCGCCAGGGCTCGGGTCATGGTGTTGGGCCCCAGGTTGGCCATGCCGGTCAGGGCGCCCCGGTTTCCCGAAAGAAGCAGAAGTGACACGCTGGACAGCAGTCCGGCCACCGTCCACACGAACAACTGGACCATCTTGGGGTCGATGCCCGACATGCGGGCCAGGTCGGCGTTGGACGCCGAGGCCTGGACGGTCTGGCCGAAGACGGTGCGGTTCAGGAACCACGCCAGCCCGAAGGCCAGGACGGGCACGACCACGAGGATGGTCAACTTGGGGCCGGTGATCCGCAGGCCGAACACGTCGTCCCAGGTGAATCCCAACGGCACCGGGAACCGGTTGCCCTTGGCCACGTCGATGTCGGGCAGGGCGGCCAGGACGGCCTGCATGAGCTGGGCCAAGCCGATGGTGGCCACCAGCACGATGACTCGGGGGGCGTCGAACAGGCGGCGGATGACGGCACGCTCGACGGCCGCGCCGATGACCGTGCCGGTCAGCAGGGCGATGGCTAGGGCAGCCCAGTAAGGGAAGCCGTGGTTGATGACCATGACCGACATGAGGCCCGAAGCGGGCAGGCCCATGTTGCCCACGGCCAGGTTGATGACCCGGGTGGACCGGTAGACGAGGACCACCCCGAGGGCCAGGAGGCCGAAGACCATCCCATTGACGAGACCGTCGAACCAGAGTTGGCGGGTCGTCCAGATGGCGAGGACGACGGGACTTGCGTCCACGTCAGCCACCGTCCTCTCCGAGGAAGACTGCCCGGGCTAGATCGTCCCGCTCGGCCAGCTCGGAGGCCGGACCCTCGAAGCGGACCTGGCCCTTCTCGAGGAAGATGGCCCGATCGGCGATCGACAGGGCCACGTTCAGCGACTGCTCGACCACGATGATGGTCTGGCCCTTCTCCTTGAGCCGCTCGATTAGGACCAGCAGGTCTTGGACCACGGTGGGGGCCAGGCCGAGGGAGAGCTCGTCGATCAGCAGGACCTCGGGGTCGTGGAGTAGGACACGGGCCAGGGCCAGCATCTGCTGCTGGCCACCCGACATGGAGCCGGCCCGCTGGTCCTGGCGTCGGGCCAGGTCGGGGAATAGGTCGAGGACCTCGTCGATCCGGCGTTCCACGTCGTCCTTGTCGGCCCGGTGGACGTAGGCACCCATCACCAGGTTCTGGCGTACCGTCATGTCGCCGAACACGCCCTTGCCGCCCGGGAGCTGCTGGATGCCTAGCTTCGAGCGGACCTGCGGCGAGGTGTAGGTGACGGTCCGGCCGTGGAGGCGGACCACGCCCCGTTGCGGGATACCGAGGCCGCTGATGACCCGCAGGACGGTCGACTTGCCGGCGCCGTTGGTGCCCAGCAGGGCCAGCGTCTCGCCCTTGCGGACCTCGAAGGCCACGTCGAACAACACCTGCACCGAGCCGTAGGAGAAGTCAACGTTGTTGACCTGCAGGGCAGGGACCTCGCCATCGGATGAGGCCCGTCGCTGCTCGTCCTGCTCGTCGAGGAGCTCCTGGACGTTTAGCGACAGGTCGCCGCGGACGTGGCGGGCGCCCCGGTACATGATCCAGCCGCCGATCACCGCCGACGGAACGGTCAGGACCAGCGTGGTG
>CAYFJI010000189.1:0-2734 GCA_964343365.1 uncultured Acidiferrobacteraceae bacterium | reverse complement strand
CTCTCAAGGCAGTGACTCGGGTTCAAATCCCGATGGGAGCATGATGTATTCAAAAGCAAAGAACATATCAATCAAATATGCTACAAGAGTATGCTAAAGACATTTGCAGTGATTGGAGATCCAATTGATCATTCACTTTCACCAACTATCCATAATGCAGCATATAGGGAATTACAAATTGAATGTACATACATTGCATATAGAGTACCACAAGGGGAATTAGCTTCAGGTATTGAATCTCTCAAAAAAATAAAAATTGCTGGTTTTAATGTGACAATTCCTCATAAAATTGAGATGATAAAATATATGGATAATGTGGACGAAAATTGCAGAAAGATTGGTGCAGTGAACACTGTTCTTAATGATGATGGGATTCTTAGAGGCTTTAATACAGATATGGATGGGTTTTTGGAGCCAATTAAGAGAAAAGAAATTCCAATAAAAAACTCAAAAATTTTGTTACTAGGGGCAGGAGGTGCGTCTAGGGCAATTGTGGCTGGATTTCAAAAAGAAGGTGCCAATGACATTGTTATTGCAAATAGAACACAAGAAAAGGGACAAAAATTAGCAGAATTTTCTAATGAAATTGGATTAAGTTCCAGTTCAGTCTGCATTGAAGAAATGGAGGTTTTAGATTCTAAATTTGATTTCATAGTTAATTCCTCATCATTAGGTCTAAAAGGAGAAAAGAATGTAATTCCAAGTACTCTGATGGACGAGCAAACAACTGTGTACGACATAGTTTACAAGCCATTAAAAACAGATTTGATTAATACTGCAAAAGAAAAAGGCTGTAAGATAATTTATGGTTATGAGATGTTACTAGGTCAAGCAATTCGATCATTTGAGATTTGGTTAGATAAGAAGGCTCCATTCGATGCAATGAAACGTTCCATACTTGGGGGATTTTAATGACAGTGGTGATATCACATGTTTTTGGGGCAGTATCTTTGGTAAATGCAATTGCCATAGGTAAAGGAGCCACACTAGGAATAGATACATTTGTTGAGACAAGATTAGAAAAGAAAGAAGGTACTGGAATACATATAACATCAGAGAATAAAACAATCAGTTCACGGTTAATTAACAAAGTAATTGAGAATATGATTTCAAGAAAGATTTTAGATAAAAATAGATTAGAGTTAGATTTTAGATCAAATATACCAACTGGTTATGGATTAAAAAGCTCCAGTGCAATATCAACTGCTGTAGTTTTAGCATGTGCAAAAGCTTTCAATCTTGAGATGAGTGATGAAGAAATTCTCAAGATGGGGTCAAAAACATCAATCGAGACCAAAGTTAGCATTACCGGTGCATATGATGACGCATGTGGATGTTATTATGGAGGATTCAATGTAACTGATAATCTGAAGATGAAGCTCATACAAAGAGAAATTGCACCAAAAGATTTGGAAGTGGTGATATTTTTGCCGAAATCACGAAAAAGAGGTAACTTGAAAAAGCTAAAAAATTTTAAAAATGCATTCATTAGTTCATGGGAATTTGCAAAAAGTGCTGACTATTGGAATGCAGGAATACTGAATGGAATAGCTACAACAGCAATTTTAAATTCAGAACCTGATTTAATCATGAAATTGATTGAGAAAGGAGCAATGTGTGCAACAATTTCAGGTAATGGACCATCAATTATGGCGGTTATTCATAAAAATAACAAATCAAAAATCGAAAAGGAGTTTTCAGGGATAGATGGGAGAATAATGAGTGCAAATATCAATAACAGAAAGGGGTTTGTTCATGAATTGTAAAATTGAGAAATCAAAGCTTAGCGGAAGAATTGTATGTCCGGCAAACAAAAGTTATACACACAGAGCCATTTTTCTAGCAGCGTTATCAGATGGAAAGAGTATTGTTAAGAAAATCCTACGTTCAAATGATACAATTGCAACAATAAATGCTTGCAGAGGATTTGGTGTAGAAGTGGAAGAGGTGGACAATAACGTTGCAATTAACAACACAATAAACGAGACGGTTCAAAATTCAATGATTAATGCAGAGAATTCAGGTACAACAATCAGAATTGCAATTGCAATTGCTGGATTATCAGGAGGAAATACAACATTAACAGGGGATGAGAGTTTGAAGAAAAGACCCATGAAGCCTATTTTAGAAGCGTTAGAATCAATGGGAGTTAAAACTGAATCCAATGACGGTAAACCACCAATACGCATCAACGGTAAGATTCAAGGAAAAGAGATCTCAATAAAGGGAAATATTTCAAGTCAATTTATTTCCGCGCTACTAATTATTGCACCAAGATTACCAGAGGGACTAACAATTAATGTAGAAGGAGAATTGGTGTCAAAACCTTATGTAGATTTGACTATAGCAGTAATGAGAAAATTTGGAGTGGATATAAAAATTGAAGAAAATTATAAGAGATATGTTGTTTCACATCAAATTTACAAGCCAACAACATTTTTGATTCCTTCTGATTTTTCCAATTTGGCGTTATTGTTAGCTGCAAATGTATTGCTTGGAGATGATTTAACAATTGAAATTAGTTTGGGCGACATGCCACAAGGTGATGAAGCAATTGTTGATATTTTAGAAAGACTGGGAGTTAACGTCACTCTAAAAGAAGAATATATCACAACCGAGTCTCCAGAATTGCTAAATGGCGGGAAATTTGATTTGTCAGATACACCAGACCTCTTACCCGCAATTGCAATTCTTGCTTTAAAATCAGAAAAACCAATTGAAATTTTTAATGTAA
>CAYFJI010000188.1:0-2742 GCA_964343365.1 uncultured Acidiferrobacteraceae bacterium | reverse complement strand
TACACCACTTCTAAAGGTGCAGGATTGCTCTCTGCCGAAGCTGTTCTCTCCTGGTCATTAGCTGGTATTGGCTGGATGGGAATTATGGTTGCCTTCTGGTGTGCAGGAAACACAACTGTTTATCCAACTGAGTTCTATGGAGAGCCTGTGTCCCTTCAATTTGGGATAGCTCCATATTGGGTAGACACTGTTGATCCTCAAAGCTCTGCATGGTTTGGTCACTCTTCTCGTGCATATTTAGTCAATTTCCATTACATGATTGGATTCTTCAATATCCAAGGTCATCTATGGCATGCCTTAAGAGCTATGGGATTTGACTTTAGACGAATCCCTCAGGCATTAACAGGACTTCAAGAATCAGGTAGCTGAATTTAAGAAAGTTAGTTCTTTCTATTTAGCTTTAGTTTGACTCTTACAAAAAAACCTCGCCATTATGGCGAGGTTTTTTTGTAAGAAAAACTTAGTAATTAAAGCGTTCTAAAAATCATAAGTAGATTTTTAGAACCAAATAATCCTCACTTTCGTGATTTGTTAGGTGCCTTTTTAACTTCCTCCTAGGAAGGTGATGCACAAACATGCAACTGCAACTACAAATCCTCCATATTTGATGAATTCATTTTGATCTTTGACAGTATTTGTAATTAAGAGTGACGCAAGCAAAACTACAATTGCGTTTCCTTCCATTTTTCAAGCCTCATTTACTACTAAATCATTAGCAGAAGAAATCATTACTGTCCACGAAGGTCAAGATGTTTAACAGGCAAGTCTCGCGAAAGTAGAACTTCTTATTGTCAGCTTTCTAAGGGATTGAATGAATTCATCTATTAAATTAGTAGTGAATTGCTTAATATTCATGTATTTAAAACTTTTGCTATCGATTAGAAATAGCCCTTATTTGTAAGCTTTTCTTCTTTGATTAGAGGAGAAGAAGTAATCTATGTGCTTTTTGATTTGCAGACTTTCTTTAGACCATTGTTTTCGAAATAAGTAAAAAGAGTAGGACTATTTTTGGAGTGATTGGTTATAGTCTAAGTCACAATTTCCTTCCATTTCCGAAAATTGGATTTGGAGATTTTATTCGAAAACTTGAACCTCTTTTGCATCTTTCTGCCTCTTAAGTGCTTGCGATCAATTTTAAATTGGGAAAATCTATTCTTTTGAGCTTGCTTTTTGGGGATTGAATAAATCTACTTTTCAAGGCATTAATTATCGATTACTTGGCAACTTTAAGTGACGATTCAGAAAGTTAATTAGTGGTATCTAAATATTCACTTCCCTTTATTCTTCAAGATGATTTGACGGAGATATTTTAAATCGATAACAGCATTGATTTAGATAATTATTAAAACCTAAGGATTAGCTTTCCGGCGAAACCTTATTCTCTATAGAAACTTTTTTATTTAATTCAGCATCAATATTCCTTTAGGTATAATTAGATGCAAGGTTGTAAGTCTTATCTATTAATAATATTTTTTTATGACTTTAGATATGTTAGATGCAACTTTTCTATGTGCTTCTTTGGATGCAAGGAATTGGGTTGAGATTGATTTTTTGCGAATGATGTTGGGACACCTCTGGGAGTGAAATCGAAATTTGTGCTTCATCGAAACTCACAATGAGGACTTCTTGACCCAATAGATGTTTAAGCCTTAATTGCTTCGTAGGTTATGACGGGATAGATGAGCCATTTTATGATGCTGAGATTGAATGCTTTTGACCGTTGACTTGCGTTGAGGTTGCTTAGTAATTCTTTCTTGAGAAAGTCCTATATTAAAGATCTAGCTCATCAATACCGAATAGCTTTTTCAACTATAAGTTTATTCTCGTTGCGCTGAAGTTGGGTATTTTATAAATTGGTATTGATTTAAGGCATTGGTCCAGAGTAGTCAATTCAAAATTTAGCAAGATGAGGCTTTGATCCTGTCGGTAGAACTCCTTCTGATTAGGAGCTTTTCTAGAGCTTGACAGGCAACATTAAAAACAAGTTTGTAACGATCTTGCTCAAAGCTGCATAGATATTATGGTCTTCAGCTATTAATAACCAGATTTTCTCTGTATTAATGATTGATTTAACCCACATCATTGAGTTCGCGACCCAGCTACCACATCCCTCTGATATTGGATTGGTAAAGCCTTCTGGCGGGTTTTCTATAGTTCCAGTAGCTTTTGGCCTTATCGCAATTTTTCAAGTAGCAAACTTTTTTTGGTATGGCCGCCAAGAAAATGAGCCAACGGAAGGCTGGGGGCTGAACTCTGACTCGACATTGTTTAGCTATCGTTGGAGACAATTCTTTGGTGTGCAAGTCTTGGCAATTCTTATTGGCATTTCTGTTATCCTTATTGGTCCAGAGACAATATTTTTCCCATTAGGTCTGAAGTAATCAATATTTGAATCTTCTTAGACTTAGTAATAAAACCCCTAGCAGATCATTTGATGCTAGGGGTTTTTTCATGTTTTTTAATTGAGAGGAATGAGGAGTCTAGTAGAGAATATTCTTTGAGAAAACATTTTTTTGATTGTAATATCTTTTAAGGGATTGCGGCTAAGCCATTTGTTTTTTATTCAGTCATTAGAAGAGAATTGAAAGTCTTTTCAAGAATTGCAAGATCTCCTGAGGAGGCCTCTGTAGGCCAATTTTTTCTGTGGGCAGTTTTCAAGATGCAACAGATTCTTCCTTGCTGATGCGCTTCTGGTTTATAAATACCGAGCTATCACAAAAAAAGGCTGTACTCAGTCCCCTT
>CAYFJI010000187.1:0-2753 GCA_964343365.1 uncultured Acidiferrobacteraceae bacterium | reverse complement strand
CGGTTTTCCACATGGACACGCAGAACGGCGCTCGCCGTGGGTTTGCTCTTGGCCAGGCGAATCCCGAAACGGAGTTTGCCACGGCAGTTCAGGAGTTTGCATTTCCTCCTTTACATGCATTCGCCGATCAACCGGCATCGGTCGCCCAGGCTGATCTGTGGATCTGGGTTCCGCCGCTGTGTGTCACGTTGACGATGCTGGCCTCGTGCCTCGCCCTGTTTGGGATCTTCCTTCGCTTCTTCAACCGACCCAGTTCCCGAGTGCGTTACTGGTCGGATTCCGCGTACTTTCTCTACATCTTCCATTTGCCTGTGACGATGTGGATTCCCTCTCTCCTGCTGCCCCTGCCCTGGCACGGCGTCATCAAATTCGCACTGACAACAGCGATCACCACGGCCGTGGGACTTTTCCTTTACGAGTATTGTGTGCGGTACACGTTCATCGGGACCCAGCTCAACGGAACGAGGAGCCGTGCCTCATGACCGGCAGCGATCAACGTGACTCCACATCCCCACAGCTTGAGCGACCGCGGTATCACGCTCTCGACGCGCTGAGAGCCTGGGCGATGTTCCTGGGCATCGTGCTGCACGTCGGCATGGCCTACATGACGTCGAGCGATCGCACCTTCTGGGGCGTCGTTGATCCGTCTCGGAGTGAATGGCTCACGACGTTTGTCCTGTGGGTCCATGCATGGCGAATGGAATTGTTCTTCATGATCTCCGGCTTCTTCAGCTGCATGGTGCTGCAATTCAAGGACAACAGGTATTTTCTGCGTCAGCGAATCAAGAAGCTGTTAGTGCCGTTTGTCGTATGGCTACCCATCGTGATCCTCTTGAACGAGGCTGCGTGGACATATCACGAATGGAAGTACTACGGGTTCCACTCTGATCAGTCGTTCGTTGTGGCTGTGTACCGCGTTCTGGTTTCAGAGGAATTCCGAGAGAGGTTTCGGCCGAAGCCGGATGGCCAGAACTTTGGCACCGAACATCTCTGGTTCCTCTATTACCTGATGATGTTTGTGGCCGCGAATGCCCTTGCCGTCGCGATCCGTTGGCCCGTGGCTATCCAGACATTCTGGGCGCGGACCGTCTCGATCGCCGACTGGGTGTTGGCCAAGCCCTGGCGCATTGTGCTGCCCTGTGTCGCTCTCGTCCCTATCGTGGCGATTCCCAAGTGGCACACGGTCTACGAGGGACCCTTCAGCATCGTGCCAGTGTTCCGCTACTTCGCGTACTTCGGTTTTGCCTACCTGGTCGGGTATCTGCTGTATCTCAACCGTCACCACCTCGAGACGCTCAAGCGAAACTGGGCCTGGTACTTTCTTCTCAGCGTGGTGGGCTGGGCCTTCTTGATGGTCCGTGACTGGATCCAGCCTCAGTTCCTGGTCAACGTGTACGACGAGGGTGCGCGTCGTGGTTTTGCGATGAACAAGGCGACCCCGTCATGCGAATTCGCCACGTTTGACCAGCAGTTCCTGTTTCCGCCTGTGCGGCTCTTTGCAAATGAGGCGGCGCCCATCGATACCGCGGAGTCGCTGCTTTTGCTGCCACCCTTCGGCGTGTTGCTTGTGATGCTCGCCACCAGTCTCGCCTTGTTTGGCGTCTTTCTCCGGTACCTGGATCGACCCAGCGGACTGGTTCGCTACTGGTCAGACTCGGCTTACTTTCTGTACGTGATCCATCTCCCACTATCGAGTTTCATTCCCAGCCTGATGCTGCCATTGCCTTGGAACGGGCTGGTCAAGTTCGTGTTGGGGACTCTCGCGACAACAGGTGTCGGTCTCATTCTCTATGAGTACTGCGTGCGATACACGTTTATCGGTCGCCAGATGAACGGACCACGGAGCCGGACCTCATGACAGCCTGTGGTCCTCCCGACTCCACAACGATTCACCCCGACCGGCCGCGGTATCACAGCCTTGACGCCTTACGAACCTGGGCCATGTTTCTGGGCATCGTGCTGCACGCGGCGATTATGTACACGACGCTCTTCGATCGCTCGCAGTTTCCGCTGATGGATCGATCGCCAACCGACAGTCTGAACGAGTTCATCCAGTGGGTTCACTGCTTCCGCATGGAGCTCTTCTTCATGCTTTCCGGGTTTTTCGGATGCATGGTGATGCAGTACCGGGGCCTGCGTTACTTCATACGCCAGCGGGTGAAGAAACTCCTGGTTCCGTTTGCCGTCAGTCTGCCCATCGTCCTTTTCGTTGGCGAAGCGGTCTTCGTGCACCACGAATACGCGCACTTTGGTTTTCGATCAGATGAGTCGTTCTTGACAGTCTGGGGCACCACGATTGTGTCCGAAGAATTCCGTAACAGGCTTCGTCCGGCAGTCGACGGCATGGGACTGGGAACGCGTCACCTCTGGTTTCTCTACTACCTGCTGATGTTTGTCGCGACTCATGCCACTGTCGCCGCAGTCTCGTGGCCCCGAACACTCGTAAACCTCTGGGATCGGCTTGTCAGGGCCACCGATTGGACACTGGGCAGTCCTTGGAGAATCGTCGTACCGGCGGTTGTCATGATTCCCCTGGTGCCCCGACGCAAGTGGTACGAAGCACTCGAAGCACCGAATAACCTGTTCCCCGACCTCAGGTACTATCTCTATTTCGGTGCCACCTATGCCGCAGGCTATCTGCTGTATGTCAATCGGCATCGGCTCGATGAGCTACAGTCCAAGTGGGGCAGATACGTGTTGATCAGCGCAGTCGGGCTGATCGGCATCATGACACGCGCGTGGATCTTCCCAAT
>CAYFJI010000186.1:0-2772 GCA_964343365.1 uncultured Acidiferrobacteraceae bacterium | reverse complement strand
GAATCGTGGTATATCCTTCTTAGTGTACCCTTTCGGAAGATGAGGTATCCAGTTCGCAAATTCTGGCATGCCCCCAATTAAAGCGGCAAATCCCCAGTGGGGATGTTTAATTATGTCCCATATAAGTTCCGGACCTGTGTTAAGTGGCAAGGTTAAACCTTTCCGAAGTTCCCGTACTTTTCTAGTCGTTGGTACATCCACAGTAAGTACTAAAGTTTGATAGTCTGCTGTCGTCACTCGTTTTAAAACAGAGACATCAATGCTCTTCTGATTTTGTGGATAATATTGAAACCATCGATATGAGGTATCGCATATTTTTGATACAGTCTCAAGATCTGTTGTGGCAAATAAACTAAGGCAAAACGGTACTTTATGGCCGTGCGCTGATCGGCAAAGATATTCACTGGCTTTAGGCCAAATCAAACCGCTTAACCCAACTGGCGCTATACCAAAGGGTGCATCAAAATCGATTCCTAGCAGTTTATGTTTAATTGATGGAGTCAATATTTCTGATTGTAGATATTTTGGCATCAAACGGTAGTGCTCAAATATGCCTCTGTTTCGCTGAATAGCACTTTCTTTGACACTGCCACCCTCAAGATAATCCCATGAAACAGCTGGTATTCTCCGTCTCGCCTTAATTTTTAGAAAATTTACCGACGGGTATCGTTTTTCTAAATTGCCCATTTATATATCAAACTAACCCAAGCCTTTCGTACTGCTCTGTTGGCGCATCGTTTCTCTTCATAGCATCTAACAATGCTGAAACCATCTTAGCTTCGATAATGTCATCCTTAATAGGCTTATTCTGTTCAGGGTCTGCGTCAAGATCAAAAAGCATTGTTTCAAAATCTTCCCACCACCATTCTTCAAGTGAAGCATCTATTTTCATCACTGGTGTTCCTTTGGTAAAGGTAAATCCAGGATGCCACAACATAGTTGCCATTTCATCCGTACTAAATAGTCTATCTATATGGGTTGGCATTTGTGTATAGTGAAATAGGGGCCGATTAACGGCGCCGTCTTTAGCGGCACGCATGTAAACATATCGTCCATCTGTAATATTTATATGTCCTCCAAAAATTCCATAAAGGGCAAAATCTCTGACTGGTTGGTCGTCACAAATCACTTGTTTCAAAGATGTTCCAACCATATCTTTTGGTTTTGGTACTCCAAAAAACTCTAGTAGCGTAGCTGGCAAATCAATCATTTGAGTAAGAGATTTTCTTCGTACTCCGCCATTGTCAAATCTAGGATCCCATATAAATAGAGGAGTATGCGCAATTTCATTATAAAATGGCATTCGACATTTAGCCCACCAGTCATGTTCGCCTAATAGAAAACCATGATCGGTATTAACGATTAACATTGTATCTCCCCACATGTTTTCCTTATCCATGTGATCCAAAATTTTTCCAAGATAGTAATCACACTGCGTCAGTAGCGCAGCATATTCATACTGAACATGAGCTACCATCTCTGGATTCTCTGTAACTCTTTCATATTTTGGCCAATCAAAATGAGGACTGACCCATCCATGGAGATACTTGTCTTTCCATTTCTGCATCGTGAAAAAAGGCTCGTGAGGGTCAAATGTTTCTATTTGAAGAAACCAGTTATCTTCAGAACTATTCTTTTCAAGGAATTCAAGACCTCCTTTAAAGGTTCGAGCTTGTGGTGTTTTTTCTTCCGTATCCATATACTTACGATTGACTGCGTTGTAACGGTTCCACTGCCCATAATACTTATCCGTTTTAGGTCGTTTTGGAGCGCTCACTTCTGGTTTCCATCGGTCAACTTCCTGCCCTCGCACATTTTCCCAGGTGTTGTATCGATGATGGTACGTGCATCCCCCGTCATCCCAATACCAATGATGATCACTAACTAAATGTGTATAAATATTGTTTTTACGCAGCAACTCAATAGCTGAGTCATCGAATGGCTCCAATGGTCCCCATGCTCGATGAAGAAAATTGTATCGTCCAGTATGAAACTCCCTCCTAGCTGGCATGCAAGGCATGCTCCCTACATACATATTTTCGAATACAGTCGTTCGCTCAATCAACCGATCAAAATTAGGAGTCTTTGTCCATTTGCAACCATAAGCATTGAGCATGTGTCGGTTCAGTGAATCGTACATAACCATAATTACTTTCATCGTGTTTAGTATCCTATCAATGATACAGCTTCTAACATAAACCCCTATTTTGATTTAAAAAGTAATGATACTTCGTGCTACTTCCCCTGCTATCAACGCACCAAATGCCTCGTTAATATCATCAAGAGGATATCTTCGACTTATTAAGGGATCAATTTTTAGCTTGCCGGCCATGTAAAGATCAGTAATTTTAGGAAGATCTATCCAAGGCCTTGTACTGCCATACCAAGACCCAATAATAACTCTCTCATTTCTGGGGACAGATAATGAGTTAATAGTAATTGTTGATTTTTCGTCGGTCATACCAACAATGATTAATGTGCCTCCAAGGCCGAGCATTTGATAGCCACTTTCAATAGTATTTGAACGGCCAATCACTTCGAAGACAAAATCCGCCCCACCATCTGATAGGTCTAAAACTTTTTTCACCCCGTCCGTTTGCTTACTATTAACCAAGTGAGTGGCTCCAAATTCACGGGCGTACTCTAATTTATTATCAAGAATATCTACTGCAATAATACGACCGGCTCCGACAAGTGCGGCTCCTTGTATAACATTTAGACCAACCCCACCACAACCGATGACTGCGACCGTAGCGCCGGCCGTAACTTTAG
>CAYFJI010000185.1:0-2817 GCA_964343365.1 uncultured Acidiferrobacteraceae bacterium | reverse complement strand
CTACAACAATTCCCGGAAATATCGCAGGCCATGTTACATAACGAAAATTACGAATAGGATTAGCGCCTAGCACGCGCCCCTGCTCTTCAAATTCGGGATTGTAATTTGAAAAGACTCCCCACATAACCATCGTCGCATAAGTAACTGAACTAATTAAATGGACTAGAATTACCCCCGTATAAGTGTTAGCGAGATGGTATCGCAAAAATAATCCATGAACACCAAAGACTGAGGCGAGCCCTGGTATAATGGTGGGAGCTAATATCAAAAATTCCATCACCCGCTTTCCTCTAAATTGATATAAGCCTAAAGATCTCCCTGCTGGTATTGCTATCGCCACCGACACAACGGTAACTACAACAGCTATAATCATCGAATCAATTGCGGCATCTAAAACACCGGACGAAGGTTTCAGGAGATATAGCCAAGCTCTGGTGCTCCACGCTTCGGGCAGAAAGGAGGGGAATCTCCATCGGAGGCTAAAAGACCAAAGCCATAAGGGCACAAATGGTGCCACGACCCAAATTATAATCATAAAAAGTGCGAACCATCGGACGACTCGACCTAAACCTATTTTTCTTTTATCCATTTCTTCGTGTCTTCAAATAATTCGTGTTTTTGTCTCTTAAAAAAGGCTATCCATCTGATCTAATAAATTTTCGATTCAGCCACATATAAACAAAAACTAATACAGTTCCTATCACGGCGATGACCAACGCTTGTGCTACCCCGATAGGATGATTCCTAAGATCGTAATGTGTGTAATCTTTGACCGCTTCGACTGCCAGTACTGCGGGATACGTCTGACCTAAGATCGTTGGAATCACAAAATCCCCAAAGAAAAATGCCATCACAGCAACCGAAACTATAAGAACACCTGGAAGGACAAGCGGTAAAAGTACGTAGCGGAACCGCTGCCATCTGTTAGCACCTAATGTCTGTGCGACTGCTTCGTAGTCCTCCCCTATTGATTGGAGTATTGCTAAAACTATAACCCCGATGAAAGGAGTTTCTTTCCATACATATTCAATTATGATTCCGATTGCCCAAGCATCGTTCACTAATATCGGAAAATCTGACGGCGCGTCCATCCAACCCAAGGCGTGTCCGATTCGGGCAAAAAAACCACTTTGCGAGAACAACATTAAAATACCTATGGCGCCGACAACATGCGGAATAGGTAAATTAAATGAAAACATAAAGGTAAAAAACTGTTTTCCACGGAAACTTTGTCGCAACACTAGTCCGAATGCTAATGCCAGAGCCACTGATAGTATTGTCGGTGTTATTGCAACATGCAGTGTAAGAAACAGAGATCTATAAAAACCAATATCTGTAAATATTGCTCTATATGCATCAAGATTAGGTTCGGTGAGGCCAATTCTAGGCATGTAATTGAGGCTCTCTGCTATGCCAAACCCGAGACCTCCAAGAAACAAGAAGAGAACTAATATTAATGCGGGGCTAAGCAATATCCATGGGCGACCTCTAGTGTAGATACGACTCCATCCCGAATAAAATACTGATCTCATATTTTTTTACTCAAATCTGAATTACTTTTTCCATCGTCAAGAAGGTAGTACGGGCTATTAAATAATAAGCAGTGGGCAAACATCGCCCACTGCTTATAACCTATAACACAAACCAAAAGTTTTACTTCTCTACGACGTTTTTCTGCCACCCTTCTTCTATCAACTTAATTAACTCTGTGCCGATTCCAGGAAGAGCTTTATTCATATCTTCCGGCGTAAGAGCTCCGGCACCAAAATCGAGTGCCCTGAATTTAGCTGCCACAGCTTCAGGTAGCAAATCAATAGATACGGCAGGGATATCACCGCGAGTTGCCGGGTCAGCATAATAAAGCTGTACTTCAGGGTCTTGAAGTTCATTAGCCAAGACTAACGCGCCTGCTTTGTTTGGCGAATTTGCCATAATGCCAACATAATGGGTATCCGATACGGTTCCATCATCGAAGACCATCGCAACTGTACTAGGTGGGAAAATCCCCTCCGCTGTTCGAGATGCCGCTAAAAATGCTCCAGTGGCCATGCCGAAATCAACTTCTCCGTTAGCATACAGTTCGTCTAGAGGAGCACGATCGGTAGGATAGGTGGATCCTTCTCTCCAAAGGCATGGTTCCATCTTGTTTAAAGCATCCCACAAAGCAGGTGATTTTTCATCCCAATTTGCCTTCATAGCTGGAGAAAACTGCCCTATCCATTGATCAACACCACCGGTAACGCGGTAGAAAACTTCTGTCACAAAGCGTCGCCCTGTGAAAGTTGGTAGTACAGGATAGGTGAAACGTCCTGGGTTATCGCACACCCAGGTAATTAGTTCATCCACAGTGCCGGGGGGGTTGGCTACATTTGCAGAGTCATAGAATAGAATAAATTTTCCGTGACCCCAATGTGATTCATACCCTTCAACGGGATTACCGAAATCCTGTGTCCAACCAGGATTATCAGCCGCGATGTATTTAGCATTAGGCAATTGAGCTGCGTAGGGTCCAAAAAGCAAATCAGCTTGTCTTAAGGTGTAGTAAGAATTGCCATTAATCCAAATCATATCTATTGAACCGTCATCGGTTCGACCAGCATTGAACTCACCAATAACTTGGTTAACGGCAGCCATTGTTGACTCAATCAAAATACAATTGATGCCAACATTGTATTTATCCATCAATCGGTTGTGTAAATATTCACATACGAAAGCGTTGTGCTTAATATTTCCACCCCAAAAATGAAAGGTCACGGTTTGACCGCTTGCCTCCGCCAATACTTCATTCCAATCCATACTGCTTGTCGCTCGAGTTAT
>CAYFJI010000184.1:0-2827 GCA_964343365.1 uncultured Acidiferrobacteraceae bacterium | reverse complement strand
GGGTTCGATTCCCAAAACACATCTCACTCTTTTCCACACTATCCCAATTGAAATCTGGGGGTTCGGGAGATTTCCCTGATTGGGTTCAGAGGGTGGTCATAGGATGAGGGGATTGATGTGGACAAATCTGACCACTCTGTCAGTCTCTTCCCACTGTGAAAAATATAGCTAAATTAGTTTCTGTTGCCATCTTTGCACTCAGTCTTGTTTTGGCTGGAGCCGATGAGGCAAAAATATCTTGGGTGAAAATAAGTATAGCTGCTGGTGAGGATGCCGGAGGCCTAAAGCCTGTTTTCAGGCCGATAGGTTTTGCGCAAGAGAAAGTATTTATGAGAAAAATTAACGGGAACATCCTCACTGTCTATGAAATCGAAGCACGTACAACATTGGGAGGCCATATCAAAGTTAAGACGGTTTCCGATAATAATAACAGATTAATATCTGAGCGCCTGACAATTGATAAAGATCAAATGCCTAGGCAAAGTTATGACTTGGTACTAAAGAATGGTGAGTATGAAGTTAATATTGATAACCCAAAATTTAAACAGAACAATCAAGTCATAAATTTTCAAAAAATCACCAACTTCTATGGGCTTCAGGGATGGCGTAAAGAAGATTTTATTATATATGCCCAGCCTGAGAAAAAAATAATAACAGATTGCTTGGAGGTAAATAAAGAAATTAAGTTTTTAACTAACTCTGATCAAGGGGTTACACTGATAACTGCCCAATACAAAGGGAAAAGGAAAATTGAAATCTCCGGGGAGAGGCGCTTGTTGCGAGAGTATCAATCTGAAGATGCCTTGAGTAAGATGAGCACAACAACGTTTATTGATGAAAAAGATGAGGGGCTTATTCAGATTTCGACCATGCCTGATGGTAAAGGAGGCAAAATTTATATAAGGAGCGAAAGAACCAGTCGAGAGTTGGCCCAGCTAAGCCATCCCAATGCATTGGATCATTTACCTGAAGCACGAGCATTGATGATTAAAGGGGCATTTGAAAAGAGACTTGATGATATTGATAAGCAAGAAGATAGAAAGAAGGTGGTAAATGCGAATTTTGGCTATTGGGTAGCACATAAATTAATAGCCGTGAAGGCGTTCAAGAAACTCCCCAAGGAACCATCTGCAAAGCAGATGATTGCGGCAATTGATGAATTCTTAAAAGTTTCGAACTCTATTCCTGTTTTTCCTGAGGATAAAATTGACCCTAAAGTCATCGAAGGAACTGCATTAATGAAGATGGTTTTTCGTGATAGTAAAACCCGATGGGAGAAAGCCGAAAGCGCTCCAACGCTAAACTTCCTCAATGGATTCTTCTATGGATATTACAGGGATTGGGGGGGGTTGGCCTTGGATACTGCCACTAGAGTATATAATGCAAAAGTAGCCGATGATGCTCATAAGAAAATGCTGAACGATGCCCAGACTAGAATGAATAAAATCCGTGTGGAAATGAGCCAAAAATATGGAATGAAATTCATACCCTTGTTTTAGGTTGCAAAACAAAACAGCCGATTGTCTTGAAATGATGGTCATCAGGCTGGACCACCAGCAGATTCTTCTTGTCTGCTGAAAAAGCAGAGAGAGAGGTGCGGAGCCAGTAAAATTATCCGTTTGGGTTTCATTTATTTTTCGATTTGGCCTTCTTGTTCGCTTCAATCTTCTTGAGAAGTTCCTTGGCTAACGCATTTGCCTTGGCAAAATACTTTTCAAACATATCAAGGCGAAACTGCTTTTTTTCGTCTGCCAGGTTGATTGGCATAGTAATTATCCCGTCACCTAAAGATTTCCCCTTTGGTCCAATAATTCCATTTTCAGCCATCACTATAGTCCATGCATATGGGACAACTAAATGTTTCAAAAAAAGTTCATCCCGCTGATTGCCTTTTGGCAGCTTGCCAGTGTGCCATTCAGTACAGTAGGAGTAAAAAATTCTCGCCATCGCTAATTGAATAAATTGTATACCTTCCACAGTAAACTTATGTTCTTCTGATTCACTTAATTCGAGAGCTGAGCGCTTGAACCAATTTCTTAGTGCCTCTTCATACTTAAAGGCATTAAGATTATTTACTGCACTGAGCTGAATCATCGCCTGATTCCCCCATAAAACCGCCTGCTCCCAATAATTTATCGGTGCATTTTCAGGCGAAAGAGATAAATACAAAAAACTTAACTCCACCATTGCAATTGGATGGCCTTGCTCTGCTGCTTTGCGGAACCACTTGATTGGCTCCATTATATCACCGCCATCGGAGAATAATCCCCTTTCCCCAAGAGTAAATTGAGCATCAGCGTCTCCTGCTTTAGCTTTGGCCCGAAGTTCAGCAATCTCCTTTTCAGCGGTAATAATTATATCAACGGCCTTATTGTGCCCCTGATCCGCAGCCTTGCGGTACCACTTCATTGACTCCTTGGAATCCTTCTTCGTCCCATGGCCATTGGCGTAATTTTCCCCAAGAGTAAACTGAGCATCAGCATCTCCCTGCTGCGCCTTGGATTTTGTCTGATTAAACTGCCTTGTCTCCTCCTCACTCGCGGCCTCATCTTCTTCAGATGAAAATATTGTGCCCAACACTTTTCCTATATTTTCGGGCTTGATTAATTCCTCAACCAACTTTTTTTCATCAACCTTCACCTCTACCTTTTCAACCGTTACACACCCCACAACCGACAAACCTATCAAAATTGGAATCAGCACTTTCATTGCTGAGAGAACCCTACCCCACCATCCTGATTCAGAGAAGCTCAGAGGAACCTCATCTCAATCCCATTGTTCTCCCCAATTCCCTTGAGAAACACTGAGATTCATTGAAACGAAGAAT
>CAYFJI010000183.1:0-2852 GCA_964343365.1 uncultured Acidiferrobacteraceae bacterium | reverse complement strand
TTGATATAAGTGCGTCACCAAAAGTACTTGTCGAAACCATTTCCGCATTATGCATTAGTCGAGCAAAATCATATGTAACGGTTTTATCTTGAATTACCTTTGGGTATGCTAACTCTATGAGATTAGCTGCTTTACTCCATCCCATATATTCCAGCATCATTACACCAGATAATATTAGTGAGGATGGATTTACTTTGTCTTGATCTGCATACTTAGGAGCAGTTCCATGGGTAGCTTCGAACACCGCAATATGATCACCAGTATTTGCTCCGGGCGCTATTCCCATACCACCTACCTCAGCAGCAACTGCGTCTGAAATATAATCTCCGTTTAAATTCATAGTAGCTATGACGTCAAACTCAGCAGGGCGAAGTAGTAGTAACTGAAAAATAATGTCAGCGATGCGATCTTTAATAATAATTTTGCCATCAGGGATTTCCCCCCCATACTTGTTGTGTAGGTCATTCTCTGTGACCAAATAGTCGGCAAATTCTTCTTCAGCAAGCTCATAACCCCAGTTTCGAAAGGCACCCTCGGTGAACTTCATGATATTTCCCTTGTGAACCAAGGTAACACTTTGTCTCTTGTAATCAATGGCATATTGAATCGCTTTTCGAATCAGCCGTTTCGATCCAAACGGGCTAATAGGTTTGACTCCTAATCCTGCATTATCAAAAAAATTTGCACCCATCTCATTTTTCAAGAAAGTGGTTAATTTTAGATTCTCTTCCGTTCCACTTTCATATTCTATGCCTGCGTAGACATCCTCCGTATTTTCTCGAAATATAACTACATCAACCTGTTCAGGTTTTCGTAATGGCGAAGGAACCCCAGTGTAATATCTAACCGGCCTCACACAAGCATAAAGGTCAAGTTCTTGACGCAAAGAAACATTTAGTGATCTGAATCCACCGCCAACTGGCGTTGTTAAAGGTCCTTTTATAGCGATGGTAAGTGCTCGTATTGCATCCATAGTTTCGGATGGAAAATAATTGCCTTCATATAATTGCCCAGCTTTTTCCCCCAAATAAAGTTCGCACCAGCTAATCTTTTTTCTGCCTTTATATGCCGTTTCAACTGCGGAGTCTATAACGCGGAGCATTGCCTTAGTGATGTCTGGCCCAATACCATCTCCCTCAATAAATCCAATAATAGGTTGCTCAGGGATAAATAATTTATTATTACGAACAGAAATTTTTTCTCCCATATCAGGCAATTTGACATGTTTATAAGTCATGGGTCTAGTTATCCCTTGGTTTTTGATTGGTAATTGAAGAATTAGCGATTCTTTTGATCATTAAATTTTAGCATTCAAGTTCTTAATGTGTACAAGCGTGCTATTTTTATGGCTTGTGTGGTTAATTTCATACTGTGGTTTTGCACCGAGTCTCATTTGGCATTGATGAAATCGTTGCGCCTCCAAGAACTATATCACCATCATACAGCACTAAAGATTGACCTGGCGTCACCGCTCGTTGGGGATTAAGAAAGCTAACATTTATATAATTCGTGTCTTCACACAGCAGGTGACATGGCTCATCATCCTGGCTATAACGAATTTTTGCACTGCATGTAACGGTAGTAAGATCTGGTTTTTTGCCAATGATCCAGTGGGGATCAATACAGCGGACGTGATTGTTCATAAGTGACAAATTGTTGTGCCCCTGAACTACATACAGAACATTATTCAACACATCTTTCTTGGCTACATACCATGCTTCTCCTGGGCCACCAATATTAAGACCTCTGCGCTGGCCAAGAGTGTAAAACCAAAGCCCATCGTGTTCCCCTAGCGGTTTTTCGGTTAGTGATCTGATCTCTCCAGTGTTTTTTGGCAGATAGCGGGCTAGGAAGTTTTTGAATCGACGTTCTCCAATAAAACATATTCCAGTGCTGTCCTTTCTTTTAGCATTAGGTAGTTCTAGTGCGTTAGCCAACTTTCTGATATCAGTTTTTTTTTGATTTCCCAGCGGGAATAGCGTTCGTGCGAGCGCAGATTGGGAAATTTGATGTAAGAAATAAGATTGATCTTTTTTTTTATCTACTCCCTTCAGGAGTTGCGTGAAAGATCCTAGTTTTTGCGTGCGAGCATAGTGCCCAGTAGCAATGAACTCAGCGCCGAGATAATCAGCGAAATCGAGGAATTCGCGAAACTTTATTTCTTTATTGCAAAGTACATCTGGGTTAGGTGTATGACCTTTTTTGTATTCGGCCAGGAAAACCTTAAATACTCGCTCCCAATACTCATGCGAGAAATTGATTGTCTTAAGGGTAATACCTATCTTTTCACAAGATTCAGCCGCAAATTCTAAGTCTTCCGTGGAATTACAATAAGATGAGTTGTCATCTTCCTCCCAATTTTTCATAAACAGACCCAGAACGTCAAAACCTTGTTCCTTCAATTGCCAGGCTGCAACTGAGGAATCAACACCTCCTGAAATACCTACCACTACTCGTGTGTGATTGTTTTTAGGAATTCCGTCTTTCATTTCAGTTCTTGGAGTTATCCCATTGTGCGCTGAAGAGGTGAACTTCTGACCACTCTTTAGTTTTTTGTATGTTCGGAAGCATACCATTATCATGGAACCAGCTGTCTACAACGTATCGCTCACCAGTCGAAATTTCTTCAATTTGACTTGCCCAGTGGGCATCAATGAGGCCACGCCGTTGTATGTTATCGATTACCTGATGCCAGTGTAATAGTGATGCTTTTTCGAACAATCTTAGGTATGTTGTTGTATTGGTTGATTCGTCTATGCAGTCCATCTGGCCTATTTTAGTATTTGTATATTGGAGATCTAGCCCTTTATCTTGTCGCCCAGGCCCATGCCGACCCACAATTACCTCCATCC
>CAYFJI010000182.1:0-2861 GCA_964343365.1 uncultured Acidiferrobacteraceae bacterium | reverse complement strand
AGCAAAGAATCATGGCATAAATAATGTTGCCGTTGTAGAGAAAGGCTGGATTGGCGGTGGCAATGCTGGTCGTAATACGACAATTGTTCGATCAAATTATATGATGCCGGATAATAGGATGTTCTATGAGCACTCCCTCAAGTTGTGGGAGAATCTGAGTCACGAGCTAAATTTTAATGTAATGTTTAGCCAGAGGGCCCACATTTCACTTTTTCATAGCCCAGCGGCACGCGATGCTGCGGCACGTCGATATAACACCATGCGCGTAATGAGCTCTGACGGAGAATTGTGGGGTTTAGATGAATTGAAAAGAAGGGTACCCCATTTAAACTATGGTGGTAACGCACGATTTCCAGTCTTTGGGGCTGCCGTTCAGCCTCGCGCAGGTACGGCCCGTCACGATGCTGTAGCATGGGGTTATGCAAGGTCGGCCGACGACCAAGGAATCGATATCTTACAGAATTGCGAGGTGACTGGAGTCATGCGTGATAATGCCGATGTGATTGGTATTGAGACTTCACGAGGCTCAATCTTTTCAAAGAAAGTAGGTTTCGCGGTAGCAGGCAACACATCTCGACTGTGGCGAATGGCTGATCTTGGCAAGTTGCCGATTGAGTCTCACAAGCTGCAGGCGTTTGTTTCAGAGCCTTTAAAACCGCTACTTGATTGTGTGTTAGCTTTTGGCGTTGGCGGAGCACATTTCTACATCTCTCAGTCGGACAAGGGCGGAATGGTCTTTGGAGGTGATATCGACTGGTATAAATCCTACGCCCAACGAGGTAATTTGCCAATAGTGCAAGACGTTGCGGAGTGTGCGATGTCAATATTACCCTGCTTGGGGCGAGTACGACTGTTACGTCATTGGGCAGGAATAATGGATATGTCTATGGACGGGTCACCTTTCATTTGCAAGACGCCCTTAAACAATCTTTACTTGAATGCTGGATGGAATTATGGTGGATTTAAAGCTAGCCCTGCATCAGGATGGTTTTTCGCTGATTTGATTGCCAATGATCGACCTGATCCATTGATCGCTAATTATAATCTTGATCGATTTAGTCGCGGCTACAATATCGATGAACGAGGAGCAGGCCCAGACCCAAAATTACATGGGTAATGGTATGTAGATGATAAGAATCAAGTGCCCATTTTGTGGTGATCGAGATCATAGTGAGTTTACGTATGGTAGAGATGCCTCTGTCCATATGCCGGAGTTAGGCGCATCAAAGGAGCTTTGGCTGGAGGCCGTGTTTCTGAGAGAAAATATAGATGGTGTTCAGTATGAGTTGTGGCACCATGTGCATGGTTGTAGGCTGTGGCTTATTGTTGCAAGAAATACAATTAATCATGAGATTTCTTCTGTAAAGCTGGCTCACCATGGTATTGGGCGAATCTTAGAAGCCGAGGAAACTGGAATTCTCAGTGACGAGGATTATCTACCATGACTAGCAGGCGTTTAGATACGGGCGGTTGTATTGATCGGGAACAGGCTTTAGATTTTTTTTGGAATGGAGAAAAGCAAAAAGGGTTTCATGGTGATACCTTAGCTTCGGCACTATTAGCGAACGGAAAATCCGTTATTGGTCGAAGTTTCAAGTATCATCGTCCACGAGGTGTGATGTCAGCTGGGGTAGAGGAATCAGGGGCTCTGGTCACTCTTGGTGTTGGTGATCGGTCTGATGCAAATGTGCGAGCTACTACTCAGGAGTTATATCAGGGATTAATTGCAAGTGGGCAAAATGCTTGGCCCAATGTTGAGCTGGATCTAGGATCGGTTAATAATTTTCTAAGTCGTTTCTTGTCTGCAGGCTTCTATTATAAGACTTTTATGGGTATACCGCCATTAGAGTGGGGTAGCGGTACGAGTGTATGGATGTGGTATGAAAAGTTTATCCGTAAAGCAGCAGGAATGGGTAAGTCATCACGGCTACCAGATCCAGACAGTTATGAGCATGCCCACGACTTCTGTGACGTTCTCGTGGTGGGTAGTGGTCCAGCGGGGGAAGCCGCTGCAATAACGGCAGCAGATCAAGGTCTCGATGTAATACTTGTTGAGCAAGATAGCAGCTTAGGCGGAACCGCTATATTGTCAGATGATAGTCTTCAGAATCAAGATCGACTTTCTAGATACTCGTCTGCAGGAGTAAGAGTAATGAGCCGGACAACTGCATTTGGCATCTATGATAATTTGGTTGTGGGACTGTTAGAGAGGGTATCTGATCACATTCCAGATCCTCCATCATATATGCCACGCCAGCGATTTTGGACATTACGTACTAAGTTTATTGTTCTTGCGACAGGCGCTATTGAGAGGCACATAGCGTTTAGTAACAATGATCGCCCGGGTGTCATGACAGCAATGGCTGGTTATACCTATCTTAAGAGGTTTGGTGTGCTTATTGGGGAGAAAGTTGCTGTAACTACTAATAATGATTCTGCTTACATAGCGGCGATAGAGCTTAAAAATGCTGGTGCTTCTGTATCAGTTTTCGATTCTAGACCACGCATTTCTACTGAATTAAAAGACATTGTCGAGTCGACTGGGCTTGATTTGCACTTGGAAACGGCAATATTGGATGTGAAAGGGAGAAGCTCTGTTAGGGGCCTGGCGGTTGGCACGAGTGATGGGTTTCGGTGGAAAAGAGCATTCGATAAAAAATGTGACTCTATTCTCGTTTCGGGAGGTTGGTCGCCTGTCATACATTTGTTGTCTCATCGAGGGGTAAAACCTGTGTGGAATGCAGTGGACGCTTGTTTTATGTCAGGGGCTACAGATGAGCCTATTGTTGTAGCTGGAGCTGCGGCAGGTGTGTGGGATGATGCAGGTTGCAGTGAGTCGGGTGAACTTGCGGGTGAAGAAG
>CAYFJI010000181.1:0-2905 GCA_964343365.1 uncultured Acidiferrobacteraceae bacterium | reverse complement strand
TCGAGCAGCCATTTGCGCTCTTCAGCCTCGGGATTTCTCATGTCGACCCAGGCGAGACCATCAGCTGCCTCTAGCGCAGCGGAAAGGTCCTCAACAGCGACCTCCTCGCTGTGTTTGGCGTGGTCTCCCGACACACGCAGAGTGTTGGTCGCCATGGTTCTGCGTTTGACGGCTTCCATTCAAGCGTATCGGAATCAGTTAATTTCTCTGAGGTCACGCCTGACCTCTGAGAATCGCCTCGCGCAACGTATGTGACGATGTCCCGTAATATGTATCCTGAACTCATGAATAAAATCGATCAATTAAGCAAGGATCAAAGAAAGAAACTAAGAGAAGTAGTCAAACAAAAAAGACAAGAAATTCGGCAAAGTCTTGTAGACAAAGGGTTCACAGAAAGAGAATTGAATGAACATCACTCCCTTGGGATTCCTACCCAAAAACTTCGCCGCGGCTCAAATATTTGGGTTCGTGTATGGCCTCGTGACCCTTCATTGAAGAGTATCAAGGTCAAATTATCTTATCGCGCCACAGCCAGAGAGGCTGTTCTAGCTGCCGGTTTGTGGGAACCTGGTGGGCCACCATTTCGTTGCTTGGATGCCTCTTCAACTGAGATTGATGACATTGAATTGAATGAATTAATTCCCGATCGTTTGAAGATTAATGATACAGATACAGCAGAATACCTGCAAGGATTAATGCAAGGAGAAAGTAAACTCGAACTACCTCTGGTCGAGATCTTTGTTGCTACAAAGGTCAAGCGATCACTATTCCCCTGGCTCCCGAAGTGGGTCACGCGTGACTCAAATCACCCTCCACCTCCAATGGAGCCATCGAAAGACATGTCACAAACCGAAGTTACTGTTTGTCTTCGTGACAAGACCTCTACCCGCATCACACTCTCGATGCCAAAGAATGCAACAGCTGTTGATGCGATGAATGATTCAGGCCTCATCGCGCGAGACGGAACCCCCTACCGATGCTTCGATTCGCGTGGCAAGGTGATCGATAACATGCCATTGGCCAATTTGAGTTCCGACATTTACCTTGGTGTACCCACGGAAATTCAACCTGTGATGATCGAAGAGAGCACCTGTCGAGGTCGCATTGGAAAGGGTCGATTGATGGATGGTACCACGATCTTTGTTCCAAAGCTCAAGGAAGGCGACTTTGCCTGGGTCGTTGTCAGTGGCCGTCACGGCCGCAACGGTTGCCGAGCGAATGGTTTCACTGTTCGAATGGACGGCGAGGCTTATCGGCGCGGTGATCTAATCACAATCAAGCCGGGACCCTATGCAAAGCGCGCACGAATCTTCAATCCTCGGACTTGCAAGTGGGACCTTCCCATTGAATTGAAGGTCCCAGACAATGTCAATCGTGACGACTATGTTGGCTTGATGTGGACGGTTCGAATCACTCAGACCAGCCCGCTTGTGGGTGTCCTAGACACCAACTTGACTTGGCGACCGGACAACCAACCAGAGATCGCGCGGAAGGCCCGGGCCAAGGTTCGGAATAAGCAACGCAAGAAGCGCCAACGAGCCAGTCACGCGTGACCCCCTGCCTAAACCACAACCAATGAAGAAAACACTACAGGAGATGAACAACATGAAGCCACAGAAGCGAACCACTAGCACAACCCAGAAAGCCATCCAGGTTACCCTATCGAACGCCCTTGATCAAAGTGAGAAGCGCCTCATTGAGATCGCACCCAGCCAGACCGTCCGCCAGGCGGTCGTGGATGCCGGAATGGCTCCGAGCAGCCAATTCGACGTCTTCTCTTCGGTTGGCGAAGTTGTCACCAATCAACCCGCCTCCAAGGTAGAGGGCGAAACCCTCTACGTTGGACCTGCTCGCATCGCGGGCGGTAGTGCCGACATCCGCGTGGGCGACATCGTCGTCCTCACTGCTGGAGCATTCTTGGGCGAACGCGCACGAGTAACCCACGTCAGTGAACTCGAGGTAACAGTCGAGATGCTCAATACGTCACCTCCCCTTCCGTTTACGGTGTCGAAGGGCATCGTTTGCAGCGATCGGGATGCGGACAATCCGTGTGGAGGCTTGTGGTTCTGATGTCGAGCCATCGCCATCATCGACAGCTGGGGCTGGTCGATCAATCCGGTGTTGAGTCCCTCAAACTGCATCTCAGCGGAGATCCGTCCATGATGATTACAACTCTTGCTCAAATCGAACAGATGGGTGGTTGTCAGGTTTCATCAGGAGGGCATGTAAGCGTAGACATGTCTCCCAATTCGTTTCTCTTGCCCAGTATCCCCCTTTGGCAACTATCAGTCGATGTCGAAAAACACACCCGGGGAACTCCACGATGGCAAGATGTCCAGGAAATACTTGCTGAAAAATATGGTCTGACTCGAACACCCTGTGCCGATTCCCTACACATTCATTTCCGCTGCAAGCGACCTGTGGGTTCGGAATGGGACAACCCTCTTCCATCAGATCTACAAGTAACAGTTTGGAATGGTCGCGCCGTCCTTTCCGATTTCCCCCTACAGTTTGAAGGAGATATCCATATCGAGAGAACTCTCATCGATGCCCCTGTCGAGGTTGCGGCCTGTGCGGTAGCACTTCAACAGGTATTGGTTCAACAAGGCCTCATCCGTTCGACGCCAGCAACCGATCGCTGGCTCACGCTCTCCGTACGTGTGGATGGCGTTCCACCCGAGGCGGCCGTAGACATGTTTTCCTCTGAGCTTGGACCGACGACAGCCACCTCTTTGCCGGACGGTTCAGGCAGCCTTCTACGCGTACGCGTACCATTAGACAATACCTCACCCGACCTCCTTCGATTGTTGCATCACCCTTGTTCCCCACCTGATACACTTATCCCCAACGGATGGATGTCTCTATCCCCCATTCCAGTGACAATCGAAAAGCGTACTGTGGTTGA
>CAYFJI010000180.1:0-2946 GCA_964343365.1 uncultured Acidiferrobacteraceae bacterium | reverse complement strand
GATCCTCTGAACTTCCCTGAATCAGGTTGGTGGGGTAGGATTCTCTCAGCGATGAGAATATTGCTTTCAATATTTCTTCTCTTGGGGATCCTTCATGATACAAGAGGTGAAAAGCCCACAGGCACTAGCAATGGTCGTTTGCCTAAAGATCTCATTTTCGTTAATCGCATTCTAAAGAACCACTGTGTTCAGTGTCATGGAGAAAAACAACAAAAGGCCGATATCAGGTTTGATCAGATTAACTGGGATAACTTATCAGCTGATGCAGCTAATCTTCAGGAGGCTTTGGATCAGGTTATTCTTAGGGATATGCCTCCGCCAAAAGAGTCCAAGTTGAGCAAGGAAGATCGACTGAAGTTTCACTCACTCCTATCTGATAATCTCCGACGTTCCCTCGCCAGTAATCGGCAACCAACTGGATTCGTCCCAGCTAGACTTACCAAGGCCCAATTCATTTATTCTCTCGAGGAGTTGCTTTCAGTTCCTATTAGGGAAGATTTGGCCTCATCGCTGCCTGGCGACAAGAGTGGGGATGCAAGTACCGATAAGAATTTGTTCAACAACAACCGCAGTACTCTTACCTTCACCCTGCTTCACTATGAATTGTATAAAAGTTGCATTGAGGATGCCTTGGATCGAGCCATTCCGGATGAGGCACCCACGATGTCTCCATTCTGGTCACATCGCTTTGACTTCTCTGTGGAGACGGACATTCCCACCAAGGGAAGAGACAGAGGCAAGGAAGTCCCCAGGCTGATTATTAAAGGGCAACGTATTGAAGATATCCAGCCACCTGTTGGGTACGTTTGGAACCGTTCTGAGCCATTTGATCGATTGCCAACGAGGCCCCGTTTCGGAGTTGAAGACTTTGTTGATACAAAGTTTCTTTACTTTGGTAAAACCCGAGTCAGCCCCCCGTTGCCCTTAGCCAATGATGGTTATCTTTTGCACCCTATGTACTCGCCGCTCGAGTTCGATAGGATCGATGTGCATTTTCTCGGACCCAACTCAACATTTGTTTTTCACGAAATCAAGAAGAGTGAGGGTTTGTATCGTTTGCGAGTTCATGCTGGTAAAGGAGATGACAGTAAGGAGCACCCCAAGCTGTCTGTTTATGCGGGACCTGTCTCGTACTTTCTTTCTCCGAAGATGCGCAAGGCAGGCCAATCAGTCCTAGTCGATGCGCCAAAAGGCGAGCACAAGGTTTATGAATTCTTTGCTCAGTTGAATGAGGACTTGGAACGTACGGTAAGAGATAAAGTGATTACCTGGCCTCTAGGATTCATGCTTCGTAATGAAGTTTATATCCCAGATGGTCAAAAGGTGGTTTCGCCCGCCTTGCATATACGGAGGATTCAGCTTGATGGCCCCTATTACCAAAGCTGGCCGATTACAAGAGAGCGCAAAATATTTCCCAAGAAAATTCCTGCTGAGTCAGAGGCTAGTTATGCTGAGCGAATTATTAGTCAATTTTTGACTCGGGCTTTTCGGGGAGACGTACAGTCTGAATTGCAGAAAAAATATTTTGCCCATTGGAAATCAGTAAAACAAGATGGCTTGTCATTCAGGCAGAGCATCAAGCATACGCTTAAATCGATTCTTCTGTCGCCAAACTTTCTTTACCTTGATGCAGATTCCACAAGAAATCGTCATCAGGAAGTTGCAACAAGACTGGCTTATTTTCTTTGGAACTCCCCGCCGTCTGCCCAATTGCTATCCCGATCCAAGAGGTCTAACTGGAAACCTGCCAATGAACTTGGCTACATGCTAAATCATCCTCGGTTTGGTCGTTTCATGGAAGCTTTTGCCTGGCAATGGCTGCAGTTAAAAGAGAAGCCAGATGAAATGCTTCGTGGAAGGGTGATCAATCGACACATCTTAGCGGAGCCGGCGAAGTTTCTAGAGTATGTTTTTCAAAACAACCTTTCGTTGGAAAATCTGATAGACTCGGATTTCCTCGTCATCAACGATGCGCTGGCTAAATGGTATGAGATTCCCAAGGAACAGGGGATTGGGTTTGCGAGGGTCGATTTGCCGGATGATTCACCTCGTGGCGGTGTATTAACAATGGCTGCGCCACTGACCACGCAAGCCAAAGAAAATGGTGTATCCGATCCCATTCTCCGTGGAGTTTGGATGTGTGAAAGAATTCTGGGACGTCATTTGCCTCCTCCGCCGATGAATGTGGAATTTCCCAATCCAGATGATTTCAAGGACTTTGAAAAGCTCACCATCAGAGACCAACTTAAATTTCATCAAGAAAATGAAGCCTGTTATGGATGCCATCGACGGATAGATCCCCTAGGTCTGCCCTTTGAGAATTTTGATGGTTACGGGCGCTGGCGTGAAACAAACTACGTCTATAAAATGATCAATAAAAAGACTGCCCGATCAATTCCTCTGGCTAAGGTAGATGCTCGCTCGGAAATCAAGGGTGATAAGGTTGGCGGCATAAAAGAATTCAAGGTGTTATTGAAAACAAAATACAAGGCGGAGATCCTAAAGTCTTTCACCAATTTCATGTATGCCTATGCCATAGGAAGATCTGTGCGACTTGAAGAGAGAGAGATGATCGATAATATGACTGCAAAATTTAAGGCATCCGGTTATAAGCCTGAGATGCTGCTGAGACTCATCGTTGAAAGTCAGGCCTTTTCAAATCCAAGGGGGAAATAATGATAAAACAACGCATCGATCGAAGAACGGCATTGAGAGGATTGGGGGCACTATGCTTCCTGCCCCAACTTGAAATCATGGCAGTTCCTAAACCAGAGGATCGGCCGAAGCGTTTTTGTTCGGTTTTTTTCCCTTTTGGTGTCACCTCTTCTAATCGAGGTCAGAAACATCCAGCCCTTTGGTATCCTGAAAAGGTGGGGCGAACATACAAGCCTACACCAAGCTTGGAGCCGTTAAAACGGCGTGAAGACTTTTCAATTATATCAGGGC
>CAYFJI010000179.1:0-2984 GCA_964343365.1 uncultured Acidiferrobacteraceae bacterium | reverse complement strand
CCATTACCAAGTTGAAGGGTTCTAAGGAATCATATGAACCCCAAGTATTACCCAGTTTAATACTACGTGGTTGCCAACCTGAATCGAGCCACATTTTCCGTTTGGAAGCATCTGCAGGACCATTACCAGTCATTTGGCCACCCATGTATTTCTGAACAAGTCCATAGGTAACCATCGTTCCTATAGCTTGTCTGCCTAATATTAAGTCTTTAGCTGCTCTTAAATCTGCAGAGTTTTCAATACCATATTTAAGAAGGTCTCCCCGTGAAAGCATTTCATCTGTAGTATTTAATATATGCCTTGATTCGTCAATTATAGCGCCTACAAGAGGTAAGTTTTTAACAGACATTCTAAGTCCATTAATACCTGTTCTAGCAAATAAGAAGAAAGGTTTGGTTAATGGGTATCTATTCATTAACTGATCAAGACCTTTTGTAAAGCCTTGAAGTTCAGTAGTTAAAGTTGCTTCTTTAAAGCTTCGTTCTAAGAAGGCATCTTTAGTAATGTCTAGATTACCGTTAACATCGTGTAATCTTTCAAATTCTATATCCTCAGCTTTAGCAAGCATTTCACGTGTGATTTTAATATCACTACCACCTTCTGCCATTACTCTCTCAATAGCCTTCTTTCTAGCTCTAGCTTTAGATAGTAACCATCTGAATGTATCATCAGTTGCTCCTAAAGTCCTTGTAGACCAAGTAAATAATTTATTATTGTTTGCTTTTCTAGCAGCATCAGCTATATAGAAAACAGCTTTATCTCCATTAGTACCATTTCTTTCAGCCCATCTACCTAATAATTCGAAATTAGAATCATTAGCAGTATATTCAGAGTATCTAGATTTGATAGTAGCTAAATCACCAGTAAAGTTAGCATCTAAATTTGCTTTAAATACCCTCATTGCGTCAGGTATTAACTCAAACATAGCATGGGTAGAAGCAGCAGCTGATCGGAAAGCAGCTACATCACCACCAAAAGGTCTTCTTATTGTAGCACCTAATAGCGTTGCAACTTCGTTTAAGTATGCATTAGCTGTAGTACCCATGATCGCTCTAAGAGGCGTCTTAGGGCTGCTCAGGATGCTGTTTATCATTACAGTACCTAATTCTTTAGCTAGTACACCTTGCTTAGTCTTATCAGCGAAATCACCGCCTCTAAGTTTCTGACGCATCCAATTATCAAAATCTCTAAAGTTCTTGATTTTATCAGACATAGAGAATACTTCTAGTATTCCTTGCGCTAATTCATCTGTATCAGCATCTTTCATGAACTGCATCATTAAACGAACACCATCAACGGATTCATCGTGTAATAAAGCAGTACGAGCTTCTAATGCTGCTGTTGCTTGCTTTCCTCTAAGTACTCTAAAATCTGGAGATGCTATAAATCTAGCCCTCTTAACATTAGTTAATCCAAATACTAGTTTCTCAGCTACACGCTTCATGACATTATCTGTACCGAATATGTCAGTTATTTTGTTTAGCTCTAAACCAGCTCTAGCTTCATCGCGGAGTGCTTTAAATAATGATTGGTTGATTATATCAGTTGTTACAATATTCTCTAAAGCTTCTGGTGAATCTTTCAAATCATTCAGTATAGGTCTCCAAAAATCTTCTGTAGTCATTCTATCAGCATCACCACCTAAAACCTCTTTAGCTCTACGGAAAGCAGGCTCAAAGACGTCAGCAAAGGTTTGACCGCTCGCTTGTGCATCTTTCAATAAACCTTGTACATAAGGTTCTCCGAGTAATTCTGTTGCTTTTTCTCTAATTATTTTTGGTATATAACTAGGATCTGAAACAATCAATTCAGATTGTCTAGCTGATATTACAGAATCAGTTGAACCTATACCACCGATATCATCGATTTTGTTAAGCTGTCTAAAGACTTTACGCATAGAGTTTCTAGAAAGGTAAGCACCTTGTCCAGGTCCTGCAGTTGGTAAGTTTTTATCAGCTCTAAATCTAGAGACAGTGTTTGGGTTAGAAGGATCTCTAAGTGTATTAGCTTCTTTTAAAAGTTGGGCTCTACCCATTTCTGTACTTTGTTCAGCTACATCAGCAAATACTCTTGCTATATCAGAAGTTTCTAAGTCTTGAATTTTTAATTCTCTAATAGCTTTAAGTTCTTTACCTTTCTGTGTGAAAGGAAGTTGTGCTCTAGGATCTAAAGCACTTCTACCTGCTACTTTTATATCACCAAATATAGCAGCTGCTTTACCAAATAGACCTATTAAACTAATTGCTTCAAGAGTGTTTTTTAATTGTTTAACATGTGGATGATCATTTTCACCAACAGCTAACATTTCTAAAGCATCGCTAAATACAGGAACATCCTTTATGAAAGGTGCTTCTGCTACTATATTAGTTGCAGTCTCATCGTATCTATATTTAGAAATTGATAACAAAAGAGCCTCTTCTATCATCAATTGCTGGCCAGTGGAGAGGCTATTAACCCATGGTCCTAATTTACTTAAAGTTCCAGAAGCTTTAGGTATTTTACTTACCGCACCTACTTTAGATAGTTTAGTTAAAAGTGTACCGACACCACCAAGTCTACTTACAGCAGTTTGTGGTATAGCAAAACTTCCTACTGCTCTACTAAACTGACCAATACCTGTACCTACCCAAGGATCTGTAATACCTATGGATTTTAATGGATCAAATTTAAATTCGTAAGAACCACTAAATGGGTTTTGTCTCTTACTTGCAGCGTGGATTGATTCAGGTAGTTTTATTATACCATCGACTATATCAAAAGCGGCACCTTTTAATGCGTTTTCTGCTTCTATTATATTTGTATCTAAACCAGCTGTACCAGTACCGGATTCAAACATATGTTTCCGGTTTCGATATAAATCACCTTTATCATCAGCTGGCCCAGTAAACCACCTTCCTAATAGTGCTTGCCCCCAACTCCAGTTATTAGTGTCACCATAAATTGCTTCATGGTTAGGGTGATCTGGATTGATTTCTTTTGGATCA
>CAYFJI010000178.1:0-3050 GCA_964343365.1 uncultured Acidiferrobacteraceae bacterium | reverse complement strand
GCTACCACCGAGAGGGTCAGGGTAGTTTTTCCAGATGATTCTGGTCCATAAATTTCAATGACCCGACCACGCGGTAGTCCACCGATACCAAGCGCAATATCAAGACCCAGAGAACCAGTGGATATAGCATGCACATCATCCCCAACTTGAGCATCCCCTAGTCGCATAACCGATCCCTTTCCAAATTGGCGCTCAATCTGACCTAATGCTGCGTCGAGTGCTTTTTGTTTATTTTCGTCCATCAGTTCAACCTCTCGTTTATCCGTAATGTAGTCGCTAGTATTGTCTGGCAAGTGTCGCGCCAGATGAGCCTATAGAACCGATTTATGAGCTTTTAATAACCATGCGACTTTCTGGTCTCACAAATGTTAGCTCACGGTGGCTCCCACCGCCATTATTTCATACCCCATACGATCAGCCTAGTCAAAGACTGCTGTTTTTTGCCGGAAGAGGAGTATTTTATAGAATTTTCAATTAGAGAAACACGCACTTTAA
Source organism: uncultured Acidiferrobacteraceae bacterium (assembly GCA_964343365.1). Lineage (GTDB taxonomy): Bacteria > Pseudomonadota > Gammaproteobacteria > Arenicellales > UBA868 > CAJXWH01. The sequence goes on along the minus strand of CAYFJI010000178.1, from coordinate 2,555 downwards.
AATAACGATATCAATCCAGATAAGGCTCTTACCACGCTCTGTTCACGTACTTCTGTCCTATTACCGCTAAACACTTGGTGATCAGTTTTACTCCTCTTGTCACGGATTATCCACGCAAACCAGACAGTTCCAACTGGTTTTTCACTTGTCCCTCCATCGGGACCCGCTATCCCGGTTGTAGCTACTGCTACATCAGCTTGGGTATTGTTGAGCGCGCCATTTGCCATAGCAATAGCTACCGGTTCACTGACCGCACCTGATTGTTGAATCACAGCCTCATCTACTTGAACAAGTTGCACTTTTGACGTATTGCTATAAGTTATAAAACCAGCCTCATACCATTCAGAACTTCCGACTATCTCGGTAAGGGCTTTTCCTAACCAACCTCCTGTACAAGACTCTACAGTGGCAATTTTATATCCCGCTTGTTTTGCTAGTTTTCCCACGTCTGCAGCTAATAGATTTAAATCCTTCATGATGGTGCTCTAAAAAAATAATTTCTAATGTTAATAAAGAAGCCCAATATCAATCTATAAATCTACTCATTTGGGATCGAAAAATGCTCGGATCGACAATTTCTTTGTCAGAGTTTCTCATTTTCTTGTCGCCCGACTTGCCATAGCTCCTAATTACTATACGTGAAACATCTGGATGCTTAATCGAATTCAAAAAGAAATCCTGAAAATCTCTAAATGATATATTTGTTACAGCCTTAGCCAAATTTTCTCGACTGTCAAAAGCGTAATGTTCTCTGTCTATTTCCGTCCAGTAACGGTTACTTCGATCACTCAGCTTCTCCTCGTGTCTCATGATATCTTTAACTAAACTATTACGATGTTCAATGAATTCCAATTCCCCCATATTATCCATAGATTTTTCGAAATCTTCTAGAAACTGGAATATCGCCGCTTCGATGTCATCAGGGCTCTTGTCTGGTGACTGCACCACCAATACAAACCCCGGAACTTCCATTATATCTATGGCTCCGCAAAAAACTAAGTACCCCATTTGCTGTTCTGTTCGTAGTTGCTGATAAAATGGAGTATTCAAAATTTGTCCAGTCAGATAAAACCGTGCTCTTTCATCAATACTCATTGTTCTGCCTTGCGCATATAAGATTGTTAGGAAGTCAGGGTGATCAATGTTCAAAGTACGGTAATACGTTTCTCCGTTCTTAATACGCACAGCATCTGTATGGCGAACCGAGACGAAATCTCGTGTTTGTATCAGTTCGTTGTTCACAGTTTCTGCGAGAACTCGCGCTTCTTCTTGGCTGTAACTACCATGAGCTAGACCAACCACTTCCAGCTTTGCCAATAAATTAGGAATGTGGTTAATAAGTTGTGTGTGGGTTAGATTTTGTGCAATGGCAATCTGTTGCTCGGGCCACCAGGCATTTTCAAGCAATAAACGTCGCAAATCACTTAATCCTTGAGTGTAGGGCGGTTCGTGTGAAAAATTACGTAATCGTCGAATCAGATCGATACGCAGTTGGTCAAAACGCTCGGGGTTCACTTCTGGAGAATTAAGTGCCTGAGCAATCTTTTCTAGCAGAAAATCTTGCTTATCTGTATAACCCGATATCTTGAGACTAAACCCTCGCCGATGATCATAAAGTTCATAATTCAGTCCTGCTAATTGAGCAGGATAAGAGAATTCACTAAGCTGATCAACTACTAGTTCGGTGTACAAGTCTGTCAATATGGCTGCCTCAGCAGTTAACCGAGATATTGGGGACCTAATACTAACGAAGAAATTTCCGCGAGGCGTGTCATAGGAAGAATCATTATGAAACCAAAGTGTAAAACCATCAGCTATTTGTTGAGATTGAGGTGTTTGTATTTGATCACCCCCTTGCCGGACGGAAAGATCCGTCGGGATAAAAGGATTACGTGGAGGCAGATGCAAATCTTCATAAAATGAGGGGGTGCTCCAACTATTAACCACAGTGGAAGGAGTATCTTCTAAACTATATTCAACTTCATAATATTTCTCCACCTTATCAGTATCGAGCTCAGGCCCAAGCAGTAATAAATGCAAGTTTCGAGGCTGCAAGTAACCTAAATAATCCAATACTAAGTCACGGTTAAAGCTATCGTAACGATATGGGGCATAGTAAAGATCTTTGATAGGAAATCGATGCATACGCGTGGCAAGCGCACGTACTAAAGTATACGCTTCTACATTTTCTTGGAAGCGGAAATTCATTTCAGCTAATTGTTTTTGTTCGTCAAAAATCCATGGCTCTACGCCATTACTTTCAATTTCACGAATTTTACGAAATAACAAATCACCAACATTTCTATAATTTATTAACCCCGTTTTCGTTAACGATATATTTACTTCAAAAGTGCCGTATTTGTCATAACTAAGTCCACCTCCGGCTGCTAATGCATCAGCCCACCCACGTCTTTTTAAAGCCGCCATTAGTGAACCTTTCCCCTCATGACCTAAAAGATTAGCTATATAAGACAGTGGCTTTTCGGGGTAGCGAGTGGTTACCGATGGTATAGCAAAGGAAAATATGGCTTGTCTAATTTCCTTTACTGGCTTGA
>CAYFJI010000177.1:0-3082 GCA_964343365.1 uncultured Acidiferrobacteraceae bacterium | reverse complement strand
TACAAAAAAATCGTGCCGAGGTTCGCGGTGGTGGGCGCAAACCATGGCGACAAAAAGGTACAGGGCGAGCACGGGCTGGAACTATCCGTAGCCCAATTTGGCGAGGCGGTGGCAGAGCATTCCCGTCGACCCAACGAAGTTACGCGCAAAAGGTGAACAGAAAAATGTATCGTTCAGCTCTTAGATCAATTATTTCAGAATTAGCCAGACAAGATAGGCTGATGGTTTGCGATGAAATCGAGCTGAACGAACCGAAGACACGGCTTTTAGCAAATCACCTGCTGAATTTGAATACTGTTGGGCGAGTACTCTTAGTAACCACAGAGTATAATAAGAATTTGGTTTTAGCAGCAAGAAATTTGAAGGATGTACAAGTAAGGGAGGTAAATGATTTAGACCCAGCAATATTGGTTTCGAGTGAAACAGTTTTATTTAGTTCAAACGCGCTTCGAGCTTTGGAAAAGCTATTCCAATGAACGAAGAACGTATGCATCAAATTCTATTACGTCCAGTAATATCTGAAAAAAGTACTTCAGAGGCTGACGAATCCCAGCAGGTCGTTTTCGCGGTGTTACAGAATGCAAACAAGTCAGAGGTGCGGGAAGCGGTAGAAAAATTGTTCGATGTTAGAGTGGAAAGTGTACGTGTTCTCAATGTACGAGGAAAAGTTAAACGATTTGGAAAAACACCAGGACAACGCTCAAGCTGGAAGAAAGCCTATGTGCGTTTGGCAAAAGGTCAAGATATTGATTTTATTGGAAACTCTACTGGGTAGCATTAGATAAGGCAAACAAGGGATGACAGCAGTTAAACAAAAACCGACTACTCCTGGCCGTAGAGGCATGGTCAAAGTGACCACCATCGGATTGCATCGTGGCAAGCCGCACGGCCCATTGCTAGAGCCCAAGTCTCGTATCAATGGGCGAAGTAGCAGTGGACAAATTACTGTTCGCCATCGTGGTGGCGGACATAAAAGACATTATCGAGTGATAGATTTTCGTCGCATTAAAGACGGCGTGCCTGGCCGTATAGAACGAATCGAATATGATCCAAATCGAAGTGCTAATATTGCATTAGTGCTTTATGCTGATGGCTCACGTAGCTACATTATAGCGCCACGCGGAATTGCTGTAGGAAGTCAAATTGAATCAGGATTAACAGCTGCAATTCGTGTTGGTAATGCACTCCCGTTAAAGAATATTCCGGTAGGCACTGTGGTACATTGTGTAGAAATGAAACCTGGGAAAGGTGCGCAAATTGCACGGTCTGCTGGATCCTCGGTTCAATATATCGGCCGTGAAGGTAAATATTCGCTTTTAAGATTACGGTCTGGTGAAGTTCGCCGGATTAATATTGAATGTCGAGCAGTTATAGGAGAAGTTGGAAACGAAGAAAATTCGTTGAGAAAGTTAGGTAAAGCGGGTGCAAAGCGATGGAGAGGAATCAGGCCAACAGTTCGTGGCGTAGCAATGAATCCAGTCGATCATCCTCATGGAGGCGGTGAGGGCCGTACATCCGGAGGTCGTGACCCTGTTACACCGTGGGGGGTGCCAACAAAAGGATACAGAACACGACAAAACAAGCGAACCGACGCTCAAATAATGCGCCGTAAAAAGAGAAAATAGAAGATGCCTAGATCAATAAGGAAGGGCCCATTTGTAGATCACCACCTCTGGGATAAGGTGATAAAAGCTCGCGCGGAAAGTTCACGTCGTCCCATTAAAACTTGGTCGCGCCGATCGGTAATAATGCCAGAATTTGTCGGCTTGACTATAGCTGTGCATAACGGCAGGCAGCACATCCCACTTTTAATTACTGAAAACATGGTCGGCCATAAGCTGGGAGAATTTTCTGTGACACGAACCTTTAGAGGCCATGCCGCAGGACGAAAGGCAGTATAGAGATGACGGTTGAAACAAGAGCAGTCGCCAAGTATGTGCGAATATCACCTCAGAAATGCCGATTAGTAGCAGATCAGGTTCGTAGATTACCAGTTGGTCAAGCTCTCGAACTATTGGAATTTAGCCCAAAAAAGGCTGCAAAGCCGATACGTAAAGTTTTGGAATCAGCCATAGCAAATGCTGAGCATAATCAAGGTGCCGATATTGATGAACTCAAGGTTGATAGAATTATGATTGATGAAGGACCGGTCATGAAGCGCTGGCGTCCCCGGGCAAAAGGTCGCGCAACCCCGATTATTAAGCGAACATGCCACATAACAATTACTGTCGTTGATGAAACGAATGAGGGATCTTCTTAATGGGCCAGAAAGTTCATCCAAACGGTTTTCGACTGGGGGTCATCCGAGATTGGGATGCCAAATGGTTTGCAACGGGGAAGGATTATGCTAAAGCACTTGTAGATGACCAGAAAATACGGCGTTTCCTGCGTGGGAGATTAGTAAATGCTGCAGTTAGTCGAATCGAATTAGTTAGACCTGGAGGAAATTTAGGTGTGACTATTTTTACTGGCCGTCCTGGAATTGTCATAGGGAAAAAAGGCGAAGATATAGAAAAGTTACGTAAGGAACTTACTGCTTTAACGGGTGTTCCGGTCCAAATTTCCGTAGAAGAAATAAGAAAACCAGAATTAGATGCGACTCTTGTAGCCGAAAATATCTGTCAACAGTTAGAGAAACGCATAATGTTTCGTCGAGCGATGAAGCGCGCGGTACAAAATTCCATGAGATTAGGCGCTCAAGGAGTGAAGGTAATGATAGCTGGTCGTTTGAATGGGGCAGAAATTGCTAGGAGCGAATGGTATCGTGAGGGAAGAGTTCCGTTACATACCCTACGAGCAGACGTAGATTATGGTTTTTCAGAAGCTAGAACTACTTACGGTGTTATCGGGGTTAAGGTATGGATATTTAAAGGCGAGGTTTTGCATGCACTTAAAGAAGACACTAGCAAGCAAGAAAAATCAAACAGGATGAAAACAAGTACAGATGCTACAGCCTAAGCGAACAAAATATAGAAAACAGCAAAAGGGGAGGAATCGCGGATTGGCGGTACGTGGTTCCAAGGTTAGTTTTGGCGAGTATGGGTTGAAGTGTTCGGGGCGTGGTCGATTGACTGCCCGACAG
>CAYFJI010000176.1:0-3097 GCA_964343365.1 uncultured Acidiferrobacteraceae bacterium | reverse complement strand
ACATTAATATAAGTGAAAGGTCAGATTAACATCTGTAGGTCAAAGATATGTCATAGAACATAGTTCTATGTCATATAACAGATGTTAATACAAGCAGAGCTTGTTCATATGAAATAAAGTAATGACAGTATGTAAGAATATGACAGTACTTTATTTAATATGACCCCTAGTAGATTTAAATGATACCAAATGACTGTTGCTTATATGATATCTCATATGCTTAAGCTGGGTACTTTATAACCACTATGATTATATAAAATATATATAATAAATGTTGCGAAAGGAGTTAATTATGCAATGTGAACTATGTAGTGATGAATTCACTGTAAATGATGATGGGAGACCGCAAGGTAGGTTTCCTACAGTTAAATCTTGGTCTAAAGATGGTGATAAAATCGTCCCAAGTTTCCGAAGCTTACAAGTTCATAAGAAGTGTGTTTATGACTTGTTACAGAAGAATGGAGTATCGCTTACTGTATTACTAGGTTAGCAACATAAGTTAGGGATGTGCGAAAGCATGTCCCTAGCTTTTTTTTAAATTCAAGCCTACGCTGGAAGTAGTAGTAGCGTTAATATTCTTTTCCGACTTTCTCTTTCGTCTCGGCTGGGTATTTTTTATCCACTGTGATTTTATATTATTTATTTAGAAAGGAGTAAATAATGTTTGTAGGAAAAGTAAGTCATTTAAAAAGCTTAATAAAATCATTTGATAATGCATATTCAGATGATTGGGAAACAGCTGATGAAATGCCTAATAATTATGTTGAAGTATTGTATGTAGCTAGTTATTTAGATAGATAATTAGTAGTTTGAAGGACTTGAAAGGAGCGCGCCATTTAATATATGGTTTGAAGTCGCCGAAGTCCTTCGAAGTACTAATGAAAGGAGTTAGTATGTGTCCATATTGTAGTGGAGAACTAGAGCACGAAATCTTAGAGAACTCTGGATTGATGTGTAATAGTTGCTTCGAGTATGGTTTAAGATTTAACGGACAAAGGTTCGTTAATATGGATAATAGGAAAGGAGCTACGATGTTAGCAAATTATCCCAACTCACTCGATAGAGTGAATATGATAGTTGCAACTGGTGCGTTGACAACTATAACAAAAGATGGAGCACCAGGTACTGGAGTTGCATCCAGAACAGGGGATAAATTTATGAATGGTCTTAAATTTATCTTTGATGGTAGAGATAATAAGCAAGCAGGTTTAAACTGTGTTGCTTATGGAGATGAGCTAGTTGAGCAAATTGAAGAATTTCTCAAAGCTAAGTGGGATGAAGGTAAACCACGACCATTTGGAAGGTTAACAGTTGAATGTGTAATTCAATCTAATAACTATGAGAGAAATGGTGTAATGCAATATCAAAATGAGCTTGTTATCAAGAACATTTGGAATGCACCTAAAAAGACCGAAGGTGAGTTTTCTTATTCCGAAGAGGAATAGGAACGAAAGGATATATAGGGTAGGGGAGCAATCCCCTATTCTATATTTTTTAAAAGAAAGGGTTAGTATGCGTAAACTATTAGCGTTGATATGGATAATATTGATATTTACAGGACTAAATATATATTATTTATATTAAAGAATGCCTAGTGTATACTTATTAGTAGCGCTAGGGTAAATCAGGGCCTTCTTTTCCCCGCGGGTCCAGTCGGCCCTACTATTTATATCTGGAAAGGAGATAGAAATGGAAGATGAGATAACTACTTATTCAGCTGGGGCAATCTTAGATTGTATTCCAGATGTAATAAAAGATAAATGTATGTCAGAGCTTGTTATTAAGACAAATGGTGAAGATAACCAAAGGGGCGGAGTAAGTTTCGTCTTAACAATCGATGAAATGTCATTAGGATGGGAAATTATTCATACTTGGGGTGATTTATTTCAAATAACATATTATGTACCAGAAGGTATAGAAATTAATGATGAATATTCTGATGATTTGCCATATATAGAAGAAATAACTAATGGTGATTTAACAAAGACATTTGATGATTTGTTAAATTATTTATTAAACAAAGACATAGAGGAGATACAATATGGATGACATGTCATCTAAATTTACTGATGAAGTAAGAGAGTTAGTAACAAAAGAAGTTGTAAAACATCTTGGTAATATTTATGAAACTCTAGAGGGTATTCAAAAATGCTTAGAACAAATGTCTAAGTTAGATAAAGAATTGGTTAAATCAGTCACTAAATTAAAAAGTGATATAGATAGTACTTTGTAATGCACTAGCCCTGGCATTATAAAAAGCAAAGTACTGAGCTACTTACTAACAAAATATACCCCTTGTATATACGTACTAAGTAGGTAGCTTGTAGCACATGAGTTTAAATGGTAAGTTCATACCACCTTTTCTTGTGTGTTACAAGCTATCTATGAAAGGAGGCAACAATGAAATTGGTATATAAACTATTTAAAATAGAATTTGGGCTAAAGTTTTTTGACTATAACCCAATTCGTTGGTTTGCATATCATAAAGAAGCAAGACGATTAGACAAAGAAATGGATAACATACTTGCTGCATTAAGTAAAGAAGCACAAGGATATTATCATGAAACATGTGGTAATAAACTTGTAGCTTATGATGATACAAATGAAGAAATGTATTGTAAAAATTGTAATGATTGGGTACCCACCTATCTATGAAAGGAAGCAACAATATGGTAGATAAAATAGAAGTTAGATACAGTGGAAGTAAAACATTTTTATTGCCACCACACATCAAAGATGTTGATGCAATGGCAGGTAAATTAATAAATATGTATCCCCATTTGAATTTAAAAATAACAAAAGTTATTAATCATGGCGATGCTATTAAGATAAATAATGAATAATCCAATATCAGAAGAAATAACATCAGATATAGTTATCTCTTATTTACATTGTAAAATTTGTATAAATGAATTACCTAATGGTAAATCACCTAGAGATTATGTAAGAAATGAAGTAGCTATTAATGATGACAATCAAATGTTAATAGGTTGCACTAGACATAATAAAACTGTTGCAGTCTTTACATTAAGAGATGACATAAGAATGAAATTAATAGGGAAAGGAACATGTGATTGCTGTGAGTAAAGATGTTTAC
>CAYFJI010000175.1:0-3117 GCA_964343365.1 uncultured Acidiferrobacteraceae bacterium | reverse complement strand
TGTATTTTTATTTGTTGATTCTCTAAACGAGCACGCAACATTTTTTCAAGCCGTGTCGTGTCTGCAATCTGCATATAGTGCTGATTCAACCAAAGTAATTTCTCAACTGAAAATGCTGACGGCGCTCGATTGACGTTAACAATATCAAATTGTTCTATCATTTCATCAATAGAAAAAATTTCTTGGTCACCAGATGACCAACCTAAACGAACAATATAATTATTTATTGCCTCTGGCAAAAAGCCTTTATCTTTATAGGTTAGAACACTTAGTGATCCATGACGTTTTGAAAGTCTCTGACCATCATCTCCCATAATCATTGGCACATGCGCATAGATGGGTATTGACGCGCCCAATGCCTCAAAAATATTTATTTGTCGAGGTGTATTATTTAGATGATCGTCACCCCTAATAACATGAGTAATATCCATATCAAGGTCATCGACAACAACAGAAAAATTATACGTGGGAGTGCCATCGGTTCGGATAATTATTAAATCATCCAGCTCATCGTTCTCGACAGTAATGGGCCCTCTCACTTTATCCGTAAATGATACCGCTCCAGTAATCGGATTCATAAAACGCACAACTGATGGTAAATGAGACTTGTAATCACTTCCTAAATCGCGACATTTTCTATTGTATCTCGGCTTCTGGCCTTGCTGTTTTTGAAGCTCACGTTGAATATCCAATTCCTCTAACGTACAGTAACAGCGGTATGCCATGCCCTTCTGCAACAGTTTTTCAGCAATTTCGGTATAACGATTAAAACGATGCGACTGAAAAACTGGTTGTTCATCGGAATCAAGACCTAACCACTCTAATCCACGAAGAATGACGTCTACAGCCTCCTGCGTTGAACGCTCCTGATCGGTGTCCTCAATACGGAGAATAAATTTACCGCCACAGTGGCGCGCGTAAAGCCAAGAAAAAAGGGCGGTCCGTACCCCACCGATATGCAGATCACCGGTTGGACTGGGAGCAAAACGAGTTCGAACATTCATCCAATTTAGCTAGTATGATCGATTAGATTTCCGTCGACATCTAGCTCAAGTCCAGTAGATCTAGCTGATTCGATAACGTCATTATGCCAACCGACTTTGCCAGGATTATTACCTTCAATTATTGCCATCAATATCGAATACTCATCACTTACATTCTTGAATCCGCGCAAAATTCCCGTAGGCAACGAAATAACATCAAACGGATCCAGTATAGCCTCATGTTCTCCCCCTTGACCCCAATATACTGACCACTTTCCCGTCAAGGGAATGAACACTTCACATGTTTCATGTGAATGAAGAGCGGCACCTTTACCCGAATCGCATCCATTATAGGTCACAGTAAAGCCATTAACTGATGATATCGCGGGCATTGTATCCATGTTCTCATTTACTCCACTACCAATGATGTTGAATATATCTCGTAAATGATTGGGTAATCTTGTATCAAGAAATGCCATTTTGTTTGGCTTCATCTTGCCGAAACGGGCTATCCTTGCTTCCATCTCCTTTTCAGAATAATCATGGTTTTCCACATTTAGTCTCCATTTTTACGTTCAACTTTCACGGGTTTTCGTTTACATTAACCCAATGATACAACGATAACCCAATTGTCCACCTTCTAATATTATGCTTCAAACTACATTCTCATTTACCAAGACCCTAGCAAAACCCCGAATTGCTCTAGAATATTCTGGAACGGGACAACCTATAATCATGCTTCATGGTATTGGTGGCAATCGAACGAATTGGTGGGATCAGATCCAATACTTCCAAAATGACCACCTTGCGATAGCATGGGATGCCCGTGGTTATGGCGACAGCGACGACTTCGAAGGTAGCTTAAATTTTGAGGATTTTTCGAAAGACCTGATTACAGTTTTTGATCACTTCCGTATAGAGACTGCTCATATTGTGGGCTTATCAATGGGCGGAAGAATAGCGATGAGATTTGCAGCTCGCTACCCTAAAAAAGTTAAATCTTTGTGTCTGGTTGATACTCATCTTGGTTTTCAAAAAATGGACAACAAAAAACGGGACGCCTTCATTGCGTCACGGAAAGAACCGCTACTTGCAGGAAAAGAAACAAGCCATATTGCCCCCGACGTTGCGGAATCACTTTGCTCTAGTAAAGCGATTTCTGGTGCGAAGGAGAAATTTATTGAGAGCATGTCGCACCTACATAAAGAAAGCTATATCAAAGCAATTGAATCATCCGTTAATGACGATCGATTTGATGAATATCATAAAATAAAGTCACCAACAATTGTTATAGTTGGAGAGGATGATGAGCTCACCCCACTAGATATGGCGATCGAAATCCAAAAGAATATTGTTGGTGCTGACTTATCGGTTATACCTAATGCAGGTCATCTTTCAAATTTCGAACAACCACATTCTTTTAATTCTGTGCTAGCCACTTTCTTGTCGAAACAACTCTAGATTAAGAATTAAGACTCGGGTTAGTACAGTTAAAACACAAGATAAACTATCTTTTTTTCGGATCAATTAATTGACAACTATTATGGTTTAATGAGCACTACTTCCACGAGGGCTATCTTATAATTCGCGATCTGTGCAACTTTTAAAAACTACAATTCATGCAAATCTGTAAAACTACATTACAACTTTTTTTACTTCAGCGAGATTGAACTTATGAATATTAAAATACTATTTTGGGTGCAAGGCACATTGTTAATTGTCTTAGGATTATGGGGATTAATTGATGGCGAAGGTGCTATAGCTGGCTTCGGATGGGAAGCAACATCAGAAGTACTAACGCTAAATAGGGCTTTCTCTTTGAGTCAACTTGTTCTAGGTATCATCGCCGTTCGAATTCCATCTTGGGTTGAAGCCAAACTAAAAGAACCAGCACTTGTCGGCGCTGCAATTAATATTATCTTTCTAATCAATATTGTCTCTGATTTAAATGCTGATGCGATTAGCGGCGCGGGTGTAACAATTAATTTAGTACTGACTATTGTTTTTGCTATTCTTTTCTTAGTATTTGGTGTGAGATATAAGAACACCTAATGAACTTGTCTCACTAATTGATTTTATGGGCGCGTAGCTCAGCGGGAGAGCACTGCCTTCACACGGCAGGGGTCACTGGTTC
>CAYFJI010000174.1:0-3134 GCA_964343365.1 uncultured Acidiferrobacteraceae bacterium | reverse complement strand
AAGTACAGTCTTAAATGAATTAACTACAGAAGAAAGTGTTGGAGTAATTGGTGCATCAATGGGAGGAGCTCTTGCGATGGAGCTAGCAAGACATCACCCTGACAAAATATCCAAAATCCTATTGCTTTCACCTGCCGGATTAACAGGTCAGACAACATCGGTTCCAAGGCCTCTTGATCAATTAGGCGTTTGGTTCTTAAAACAAAGAATTGTCAGAAAAAGTTTATGCCGCCAAGCATTTGCCAATCCAAAAAACAGTGTGAGTGAACCAGAAGAACAAATAGCCTCATTGCATCTAAATGTCCCTGGCTGGGGGAGATCATTAGCAGCATTTGCAAGAAGCGGTGGCGTGGCAGATTGCGGCAGCCCTTTACCTCAACAACCAGTGCAAGTTCTATGGGGAGAAAAAGATAGAATTTTGAACAAAATGCAAAAAAATGAAGCAAATATTTTATTAGGCCAAAACTATGAAAATCTTAAAGATTGCGGACATCTTCCACATTTAGATCTACCTCATATAGTGGCAGAAAAGTGGCTAAAGAATACCTAATTCAATGGGGCGCAAAACAAAATTCAAGAAAGGACCTTTAATACAATTATTAGAAGTTGGTATTGAATTTTGGATAAGGAGTCAATGCAATTCTATTGAGACCGTCAAGTTGGAGTTAAACGGTTCTTTTCTTAGGCTTATTTCAGGGAATATTTCTGAATTAAGGCTTATTGCTAATGAAGTTAATTTTCAAGGCTTTCTATTGAAACATGTTGATTTGACTAGTGATTCACTACAAATAAAGGTTAACTTATCAAATAAATATCAAAAAGTCTATATAAAACAGTCATTTAATATAGATGGAATTGTCTATCTTGATGAAAGATGTCTAAACACTATTTTATTTTCTAAATCATGGAGCTGGGTTGGAGATTCTCTAGCAAAACAACTGTTAGATATAGAAAAATTAGAAAAATTAGAAATCAAAGGCGATAAGATTATTTTCTCAGGTCTAGAAGATAGGCAAGGAACCATTTCCACTGGGAGTTATGGCATCAAAGCATCTAAAGGAAAACTATGCATTGAGGATGAGGATAGTTTAAAACATTCATTACTTCCTATGGACGATTCAATTCAAATCAAAAAGGCAATCCTTAAGAATAACGAATTAGAAATATCAATAAGCTCAACTGTTAATCCATAACTTTAATTAATGCATAATCAAAGGTACTAATAATATTACTGCATAATAAACAACTGCAGGGGTAAATAGATAGCTATCAATTCGGTCTAATATTCCTCCATGCCCAGGCAAAACATCTCCTGAATCTTTTAAACCAGCATTCCTTTTCATCATTGATTCAGTTAAATCACCAACCAGAGCAAATAATGCAACTAAAGCACCAAGTAATCCTCCAATAAAGAAGCCAAAATGCCATTTAAAAAATAACCCTGATATCGCACCTATTGTCATTGCACAAAACATTCCACCTAAAGCTCCCTCTACTGTTTTACTAGGAGAAATAGGAGATAGAGACTTACGACCAAAGCTTCGACCAAGAAAGTAAGAACCAATATCTGCAGCAACAATCATCAAACACGCCACAAAAGTTATCACCATTCCGGAGCTGATTGACCCTGCTAAATCAGTATTAAGAGCATTCCAATCTTTTAACAAGCCAATATCACTCATATTTCGCAACCTAAGCCAGTGACTTGGCAAGAATCCCAAATAAAAAAGTCCAAATATGGATGCGGCAATGTCAGCTATTGAGCCTGTAACTGGCTGCAGTAATAACCAACCACAAATCGCAGCACCTGATAGGGGCAGGACAGCCGCTGTTAGTTCAGTAGACAAGAAGCCATCTACATCAAATTGAGTGCTGACAAGCAGTAACTGACAAGCAACAAGTGTTGTTTTTGTAGCAGGGCGTATCCCTGTGAATTGTGCCATTCGAAAAAATTCGAGAAGTGCAAGATGCACAATGACTCCAAGAGCTAGGGCGAACCACCAACCTCCCAGAGCAACAACCAAAATCCCGAAAGCTCCGGCCCCCAGACCACTTAGAAGACGATTTCGAAAAAAACTTGGCCCCATCTAGATGCAAAATCAAACCGACTCAGATAGAGAAAATCTCTAAATTGCTTTTTGAAGGACAATTTAGAAAGGCGCCTATTGAGCTAATTCAAAGTAACGCTTATAGCCAAGCCTATAACAGTTCCCAAGAACAGTCTTATGTGTTTATTTATAAGATTATTTAGTATGTGATTGCTGCTAAAAACTTCAAGTTCTTTTTTTTATCACAACAATTCTTACAAATTTGTTACCGCTTCCTTTGAAATAACCCTTAACTGAGAAGAAAAGTGGTCAGGCCATAAGGACTGTTGTTCCAGTAGCCATTCAACCCGCTTTTGATCCAATACTTCCCCAGGGATAAGCAAAGGAATGCCTGGCGGGTAAGGGCAAATTAATTGTGCTGAGATATACCCTGCTGAATCACTCAAATGAATAATTCGAATGCTTTCTGATCGCCAGGCGGCACCACAGGACATTTCAGGGGCAATTAACAACGGAACAGGCGCAGTCGAAAATGGCTTGAACGGTTTACGGCCTGGATGCGCGGCAAAAAGACAGTCCCATTCTTTCTTTAAAAGTCTTATTAAGCCCTTTTGAGAAGTCAGTCCCAAACAGAATGTTAAGCAACCTGGCTCTGGCAATTCCGCAACAACACCACGAGAAATTAAAAAGCTATCGGCTTCAAAACCGCTAATACCAAATTTTCCTGAATGCAAAATCAACTTCAAAGGATCCTGATTTTGCAAAAGAGGAACATCTTTTTCTAAGAGGCGAGCCGCAATGTTTCGCGCTTCATTAATGCGTTTTTTTAATTTCCTTTTACCTGAAGTACTTTTCCATTCCAATAAAGCTGATTCACAAGATGCCAGTAACAAAGAACTAGGGCTGGATGTCTGTAGCCAACTGATACTTCTTTCTACAGCAAGAGGGTCTACTAGGTTGCCTTGTAGCCACAAGACTGCAGTTTGAACAAGGCCAGTTGCAGACTTATGCAAAGAATGAACCACAAGGTCAGCACCTACTGTCAACGCTGATACTGGCAATCCCATGTCGACTCCATAAGCAAAA
>CAYFJI010000173.1:0-3139 GCA_964343365.1 uncultured Acidiferrobacteraceae bacterium | reverse complement strand
CCCTGGTGCGTTCGAAAATGCCCTTATTGTGATTTCAATTCACACGAATCAACAACTGACTTACCTGAACAAGAATACATCGATCTCTTACTTGACGACTTCCTTCGAGACAGAGCGCGACTTGACGGTGATAATAAATTGGTTTCAATTTTTATTGGTGGTGGCACGCCAAGTTTATTCGGGGGGGGGTCTTATCGATATTTACTCAGCCGAATTGAAGAACAGATTCCATTTTCTGAAAACATAGAAATTACCTTAGAAGCGAATCCTGGGACAGCGGAGGCTGAACGATTTGCTGCTTATCATGATGCAGGAATTAACCGTTTGTCACTCGGAATACAGAGTTTTGATGATCAATGTCTCAGCCGCTTGGGAAGAATTCATAACAGTGAAGAAGCACTTTCTGCGATTGCAATTGCCAAGCAAGTTGGATTTAAAAATTTTAACCTTGATTTAATGCATGGGTTGCCAGGGCAATCATCAAGGCAAGCTGTAAAGGATCTGAAGATCGGGATCAACAGCGAACCTACACACATCAGTTGGTACCAACTTACGATTGAGCCGAATACGGTGTTTTATCATAGCCCTCCCACATTACCAGTAGAAAATATTCTTGAAGAGATACAGACAAATGGCCATGAGCTATTAAAAGGTAAGGATTTTCGTCAGTATGAAGTTTCCGCTTATGCAATGAGTAATCATGAATCGATCCATAATCTAAATTATTGGAGTTTCGGTGATTACCTAGGCATAGGCGCCGGAGCCCATGGCAAGCTTACACTGGCAACAGAAAATAGAATTATAAGAACACGGAAAGTTAAACAACCTAAGCACTATTTCTCTGCGCTGAATGGACGGGATGCAGAAATCAAGGAAATTCCTATACAGGAAAGATCGGTGGAGTTCTTAATGAATGCACTGCGCTTGAGGGAAGGTTTTAATCAAGCGCAATTTGAAAAACGAACTGGCCTACCTCTCGAGAAAATTGCCAAGGCAGTAGAATCACAAATAGAAAAAGGTCTAATGCAAATAGTAGAAATTGACGATGAGATATCCATATCCACAACTTCGAACGGTTACCGTTTTCTAAATGACGTTCTCGAGGAATTTCTATAATGACAGCTTTATACCAAAAACATTGTGAAGCGTGCCAGCTTGGCGCGCCTGTAGTAACAGAAGAGCAATCGAATGAATTGCTGCTGCGTGTTCCAGCCTGGAAAAAAGAATTTCATGATGGAGTTGAAAAACTCATTAGAGAGTTTTATTTCGTCGAGTTCGAAGACGCTTTCAAATTTACCTACAAAATTGCGAACCTTGCAGAACGGGAGAACCACCACCCCGCAATCCTGACGGAATGGGGTAAAGTCACAGTTTTCTGGTGGACACATAAAATTAACGGTCTTCACGTCAATGACTTTATCATGGCAGCAAAAACTGACATGATTGCCAAGCCATCAACTTCCTCTTAATTAAAATCGAAAATTTCAATCCTTCTATGTCTATAGTTTTGCCAGGCCTATTACGGCAGATCGATAAAGTAATTAGTTTGCCCAGCGTAAGTTCGGCAAACAAAGAACTGGATATGAGTAACAAGCCAGTAATTGATTATCTAGCTAACACCTTCGAAGATATAGGATGCAGGTGCGAAGTCATTTCTTGCGATCCTGAAAATACAAAATTCAATCTCATCGCCACTCTTGGCGCAGGCCCGGGTGGATTAGTTTTGGCGGGACATACTGACACCGTTCCGTTTGATGAGGGCCTCTGGTCGGTAGATCCATTTAAGCTTACAGAAAAAGACGACAAGATTTTTGGCCTTGGCATCACCGACATGAAAAGCTTCTTTCCAATCGTATTGGAAGCTATCAAAGAGGTAATTAATCATGAGTTCAAAGAGCCTCTCATCGTTCTTGCAACTGCCGATGAAGAATCTTCCATGCTGGGTGCAAAAACACTAGCAGAATTGGGTAGACCCAGAGCGAGGTCCGCAGTCATCGGCGAACCAACTGGAATGCAACCAGTTAAAGCACATAAGGGCATTATGATGGATAGCATTCGCCTCGTGGGCCAAAGCGGGCATTCTTCCGATCCGACATTAGGTAAGAATGCGCTGGACGCTATGCACGAAGTCATTGCTGAACTACTTACTTTTCGTCAGCAACTCAAAGATAAATACACTTCAGATTTATTTGCCATTCCTTATCCAACACTTAACTTAGGGGCAATACACGGTGGCGATAATCCCAATCGAATTTGTGGTCACTGCAGCCTCGAATTCGATGTGCGCTTAACCCCGGGAATGAACATTGACACTGTGCGTGCCGAAATTCAGGAGAGAATAAAGCGGGTTACTGAGCCGCTTGAAATAGGTTTCGAAATGGGCGAAATATTTTCCGGTGTTCCTGCATTCTTTGCTGAAGAAAACAGCGCAATACTGAAAGCAGCAGAAGAACTTACTGGCCACAGTGGAATAACTGTTCAGTTTGGAACCGAAGGGCCGTTTCTACAAGAACTAGGAATGGATACTATTGTGATGGGACCGGGAAATATCGATCAGGCGCATCAACCGAATGAATACATGTCGATTGATAAGATCAATCCCAGTATCGATGTGTTAACAAAACTTATTACTAAACACTGCCTTTAGTTAAATCTTTCTAAAACACAGATGCTGTAATCGTATGGATTGGTTGCACTCTTTTGAAACTCTTCTCGTGAAACTTCACTCCATTCAGCTTCATTAAACTCAGGAAGAAAAGTATCACCTTTCACATCAGCGTGAACTCGAGTTAAATGAAATCTTTGTGCATAAGGCAATGCTTCTTTATATAAGCCTGCACCACCGATAACAAATGCTTCATCGGAACCATCTATTATTGAAATACTTTCTACGAGTTCCAGCGCCGCCTGAAGTGAACCAACAACTTTAGCCCCTTCGGCTTTGTAGTCTGCATTACTCGTAATAACAATGTTGGTTCTACCGGGTAATGCTCTGCCAATAGACTCCCAGGTTTTGCGCCCCATGATGATCGTGCTTCCCATAGTTGTGTGCTTAAAGTACTTCAAATCCTCGGGCAGATGCCAGGGCAAACTATTGTTGTGGCCAATAGTTCGATTTTTTGCCATAGCACATATCAAA
>CAYFJI010000172.1:0-3284 GCA_964343365.1 uncultured Acidiferrobacteraceae bacterium | reverse complement strand
AAAAAAACAAAATTAGTCTTTACACATGAACTCCGCGCGCAACATTTTTCTTATTATAATGCATATGGAGTACTAACCTTCTTTATGGGATGTCTCGTATCGCCTGACCAAATGGATGAATGGCAGTGATGCAAAAACCATTAATGCTTTTCCAATAATTTGCCCCTCTATAAAATCAAACGATCCAAAAGCAAGCCACAAAAAAACTGCGCTATCTGCGACGAGGCCTACAACACTGCTCAAAAGCACCGCTAAAACTAACCCCTTATTCTGGAGCGGTGTATAAACTGCTAAGTCCATAGTTTCTGAAATAACAAAAGCACCAATGGATGCAAAAACGAGCGCTGGGGACGCCACAAGTCCAGACAAAAGCGCACCGAAAACAATAGCTGCCAAAGCCCATCTAAAGCCAAGAGTGCGCTGAACAAGGTCTCGCAAAACGAGTG
Organism: uncultured Acidiferrobacteraceae bacterium; assembly: GCA_964343365.1. Lineage (GTDB taxonomy): Bacteria > Pseudomonadota > Gammaproteobacteria > Arenicellales > UBA868 > CAJXWH01. Next base: position 2,838 of record CAYFJI010000172.1, on the reverse strand, counting down.
CTAATCCAACCATTAGAACACCGCTTGGTGCTAAAATACCTGGTGCTACCGGGATCATGCATGGCCCTGGCGAACCGCAATATATTCCTACATTTTCTATCAACCAATTGGCCATAGGTATGCAGGTCGCGAAGCCAATAAGGTACAAATAGCCTTGTTTTTTCCGATCCATTATGTCCCCTTTCCCAAACAATAAATATCAAATTGTGACGCCTTAAAAAGATTTTCCGCAGATTAACTAAAGATTAAAATGCTAGTGGCACCCAAAACGATAAGATTTTGTGGTTTAACTATGGTGTGTCCAATAAATTAGCAATACGTAATGCCCCCTAGGAAGAAAAATTATTTAACTCGACTTTTTTACAAAGCGACTCAAATCATCAGGCTCACTTTCCAGTTTTATCTCCCCTCTCCGCGCTAAAAATTTCAAGTAGCGGAACCCCTTGGCATATTCAGATAATTTGTGAACGCCTGAAACAAATGGCCTATATAGAGATGGCTCAGATGGATTAACAAATTGCGGTAAAGGCTCAATATTTTGAAAATAATCCGCAGCAAAAAAAAGTGGTAACGACCAACGTTCTTTCCCATTACTTACAACACGGTGCTGAGTTGAAACATATGTTCCGTTAGTCCAAACCTCCATCGTATCACCAATATTAACTATAAAAGCTCCTTCTATCGAAGGAACATTCACCCACTGTCCATCTCTAGTAACAACCTGAAGCCCATCCCCTCTTGTTGAAAGAATTGTAAAACACTCACTATCCGTGTGAGCACCAATACCCAGCAATTCTTTTCCTGCTATTACAGGTCGTGGGTGATAGTAAAGCAGTCTTAGGTTAGAAACAGGTTTTTTTGTCATTTCAAAAAAAATAGTTTCGTTAATATTTAGCGCACGCGCAAAAATCCGAAAAAGAGTTGTTCCAAGGGCCATTGTCTGCTCATAGTACCGTTCCACAACCGGTCGAAACTTTGGAAGTTCTTCTGGCCACACATTTGGCCCCAAAAATCTTACGCCCGCCAGAAAATCAGGATCATCTTTTGGTGTAGACGTCCCAATTTCAAATCCCTCTTTCAGTTCTTCCGTACTTAATACGTCTATACCTGGTGTCCCTTGTAACGCTCCGTATTGTTCCTCGCCTGGAGGCACGTAGCCCCGATGATTCGGTTGGTTCCCAATGTAATATTTCATTTTCAATGAAGTTGAGAGGGAAAAAAAATCAGATGCCTGTTCATAAACCCGTCCTAAAATTTTCCCATCAATAGGTGGGTTTATTATAATGAAAAATCCGATCTCTCGACACGCTGTGTCAATAGTTGTTATAAGTTTTTGATTTTCCCATGTATTGAGACCCAAGTTCGATGCAAAATCGATAATAGGAATAGTAGTCAATTCTCTTTTCCTTCAACACTAGAAGATAGATGTCTCCGAGTTCGATCCAACGCTAAGTCACTATTCAGTAGTCAAGTTTCATTTTTCGGGGTAGATTGAGCCAATTTTGTCTTTAATACCAAATGTTGTTATTATGCGTCTGAGAGACCTGAATTGCTTTACATTCTATATAATAAAAGACAAAACTTGTTAAATCTAGGGTTGTAAAAAATTATCGCGACTTGAACACCACCCAAAGCAACTAGAGATTATTGAGGAAAACTAACAAAAGAAATTAGGAAGGACTATAAAAAATGCCTAAAAAAGCAAAAAAACAACTTATTAAGCCAACGCGTCGCAAAGTTTTGAAGCTCGGCATGGCGGCTACAGGAGCTGCATTGTTTACGCCTTTTGTCCACCGCTCGTGGGCAAATACTGTCGAAATCAACATGCTTTCCTGGTATGGCTTGGCTGAACCCGATATGGTCGAGGAATTTGAAGCACAGCATAATGTTAAGTTTAAACCAAAATACTATGCGGGTGGCGATAATATGCTAGCTGCACTTTCACAATCCCCACCAGGCACCTTTGATATCATACATACGGATGCAGAATACGCCCGAATTTTGATAGACCGCGGAGATTTAATCGATGAGCTAAATCCATCGGATTACCCGTACGACGATATGCTTCATGACGATTTTACGAAATTTCCTGGCCACTGGAAAAATGGCAAGCTTTTTTCAGTGATCACCCGCTTTGGCCACCTAGGGGTCTCTTATAATAAAGAACATGTCTCTGCAGAAGAGGCAATGAGTTACAATGTTTTCTGGAATCCAAAACTGAAGGGGAAAGTCGGTCACTTTGATTGGCATTTACCAAGTCTTGGTGAAATAAGTTTACTTAATGGAAATAACAACCCTGGACCTTTTGATATTTCGGCTTCAGCGTGGGGTAAGGTCAAAGAAAAAACCTTGTCCCTGAAACCTCAAGTTAAAGGCTTTTTTGATTATGGAGGAACATTTTCATCATTAAAGAATGCTGAAATATGGGCCTGCGTTGGCATAGGTGACTGGGTAACTGGTGTCCTGGAAAAAGACGGTGCCCCAGTTGGTTCTGTCGTACCTAAGGAAGGTGGCATTCAGTGGACCGAATCCTATTCCATTGTCTCCACATCAAAAAAGAAAGACATAGCCAAGAAATATATCCAGTATTCACTCACGCCAGCAGGACAGGTTCGTTCTGCGGGCATGAAAGCCTACCCTGCGTTTGCCGTGACTAAATCAGGCATGAAGGCGCTTCAAGAACAAAAGCCCGACGAAGCGAAACGAACAGGGCAAATGCCCGGAGTTCCAAATAACCCTATAACTTTGATTAAGGAAGGGCGTATTCATTATCGCGATATTCCGCAGCAACAAAGTCTTGAGGAGTGGAACGAATTTTGGTCCGAGTATAAAAACGCG
>CAYFJI010000171.1:0-3319 GCA_964343365.1 uncultured Acidiferrobacteraceae bacterium | reverse complement strand
AAAGATGAAATGAAAACTATAATTCAAACCTCTGGACTATTACATTAACTCACAACTACTCTAACATGAAAAAAAATTTTTTCATTCGTGTTGATGGTTCTTCTGATATTGGAACAGGTCATATAATTCGTTGTCTTGCAATTGCAGAGATATTAAAAAATACATTTGATAAAATAACATTTCTAACTAAATCTAGTGCAGGTACTTTAATCAATATTATAAAAAATAACGGATTTGACGTTATAATTTTAAAACCCGATAATGACTCATCCGTTGAAAATACTTCTAATTTTGATAGTGAAATCAAGATTATCAAAACTCATTTAAAATCATCTAAAAATGATCTTAATTTTTTACTTATCGATCATTATGAACTTGATATTAATTATGAATCTAATTTACGAGATACATTTAAACGAATTTTTGTTATTGATGATCTAGCAAATAGAAAACATGATTGTGATTTATTAATTGATCAGAATTATTATGAGAATTTTTCTAGTCGTTATACAAACCTCATTCCTAAAAACACAATTAAATTATTAGGACCAAAATATGCAATTTTACGTTTAGAGTTTATTAACTCAAAAAAATTAACTCAAAAAAATTTTGAACCTAAAAAAATTTTAATTTCATATGGTGGTTCAGATCCAACTAATGAATGTAAAAAAATTTTATTAGCTATTTCTTCATTGAAGACTAGAGAATTTCATGTAACTGCTGTTGCAGGAATTCATAACAAAAATTTTGAAAGTTTGAAAAAAGAATTTTCTTCATATGAAAATATAGAAATTTTTCAACATATTGATAATTTTAGTAAATTATTATCTAATACTGATCTATGTTTTGGTGCAGGTGGTACTACCACTTGGGAAAGAATGTATTTTGGAATTCCATCATTTGTTACAATAATCTCCCACGATCAGAAAGAATCTGTTGAATTTTTATCTAAAACAGGGCATATTATTAATTTAGGTTTTTCAGAAAATATGACCCCTAATGAATATTTAAAATGCTTCGAAAGAATAAACCCTACTGTTTTAGAAAAAATGTCTTTAAAAAATCAAAAATTAATTGATGGTAATGGTACTAATCGAATTAAAAAACAAATAATGGACTTGGTAAACGATAAACAATGATAAAATTTAAAATAGATTCATGTGAAATTTCTTCTCATAATACACCTTTCATAATTGCTGAAGCAGGAATTAACCATAATGGTGATGTAGCAAATGCACTTGAAATGATTAAAGTAGCAAAATCTGCTGGTGTCTCTGCAATAAAATTTCAAACTTTTAAAGCTAAAGAATTTATCTCTGATTCTTCATTAACATATACTTATCAATCAAATGGAGAAAAAATAACTGAATCACAATTAGAATTATTTGAACGATGTGAATTATCTCAAGATGATTATAATAAAATCAAAAAAAAATGTGATGAAGAAAAATTAATTTTTCTATCCACACCACAAAATAAATCAGATCTTGATTTTTTATTAAAATTAAATATCTCTGCCATAAAAATTGGTTCAGATGATTTTACAAACATACCTTTGTTAAAATCATACGCATCAACTAATTTACCAATAATAATTTCTTGTGGTATGAGTACTCTTGAAGAAATCAAAATCAGTCTTTCTGCGTTAGGTACATTTGATGGATATCCTACTGCATTACTTTTAACTACTTCAGAATATCCAACATCACCCGAAAATGTTAATTTAAAAAAATTACAAACTCTTAAAGAAAATTTTCCTTGTATTCCTTTAGGATATTCTGATCATACCGAATCTAATCTTGCTTCATCTGCTGCTGTCTCATTTGGTGCATGCATATTTGAAAAACATTTTACACTAGATAACTCATTACCTGGACCTGATCATTGGTTTTCGGCAAATCCTAAAAACCTGAAAATTTGGTCAGATTCAATAAAAACAACCTATAACATGATGGGTAGTTCAAAAATACAACCTACGCAATCTGAAATAGAAATGAAAAATATTGCAAGAAGAAGTATTGTTGCTTTATCTGATATTGATGTTGGTGAAATTTTTACTGATAATAATATTGGGATGCGTAGACCTGGAACTGGGTTACCACCAAATATGTTTGAAAATATTTTAGGTAAAAAAGCAATAAGAACAATTACAAAATTTCAAATGATACAAAAGGAGGATTTTGAACAATGAAATTAGATGAATTTGAAGAATTATTTGAGAAATTAACAAATTTTCAAAAAAACTCATTTCATCCTTTGGTATGGATTCTTGGAAATCCAATAATTGGAAAAAATGTCTATATTGGCGGTATGTCTGAAATCCAAGCAAAAAACTCTAGAGTTGAAATTGGTGATAATTGTGATATTGCATCATTTGTATCTATTAACACAGCAGATTCTCATAAACAAACAATCGAATTATCAGATGAAGTTGAACGAAAAAATATAATTCTAGAGAATAATGTATTTGTAGGTTCACATTCGGTGATAAAAGGTGGTGCACACATTGGTCATCATTCTGTTGTTGCAGCTGGAACAATAGTTGATGGAGTGACAATTCCTCCTTACTCATTAATTACTGGAAACCCTATGACAGTAAAACCCGGTTATTATAGTTCTTAAAATCCCTTTTGTAGAAAATTAATAATATGTAACTTTTAATGAATAATATGAAATTTTATTTTTGGTTTTTTTTAGTATTAACATTTTTTTTATTCGAAAATATTTTTTCCAATGCATATGGTGATTCTGAAAATAATATTTCAATTAGAGATCAAAATATGATTGTTGAAGAATATATTTCAGGATTAAAATTTCCTGTAATGATTGATTTTATTGATAACGATATATTGATAATTGAGAAAGAAAAGGGAACCGTACGGATTGTTAAAAATGATATTTTGCTTGATGAACCTATACTAAAACTTGATGTCAGTAAAACAATTGAAGAAGGATTAGTTGGAATTTTTGTACAAAATAATGATGTATACTTACATTATACTACAAATGATGATAATAATTTAACATCAAATTGGTTTGTAAAATATTCATGGGATGGAAAAAAATTAATCAACCCAGTTGAACTTTTGTCTTTCCATAATGGAAATGGAATGCATAATTCTGGAATAATGATAGCAAATGATGAAGGCAAAATTTTTGGAGGAATAGGTGATACTGGAATAGTTGGTAAGTTCCAAAATGAAATATCTAGTGAATTGAATAAGACTGGCACAATAATCTCATTACATGACCCTGATGAAATCTATGCTGTTGGAATTCGTAATTCATATGGATTAGATTTTGATCCAAAAACTGGAAT
>CAYFJI010000170.1:0-3323 GCA_964343365.1 uncultured Acidiferrobacteraceae bacterium | reverse complement strand
AGAGGGTACAGAAATTCATGAATTGATATTGGCTCGTTGTTTTTATATCGATTAGAAAAATCATCTCGCTCAAGCATACGCGCCACAGTCTGCCTAGCAGCTAACCCAATTAGGCCTTCCGCGCCCAATCGAGAATTCCAGCTAGAATTAAATTCTATCCGCGTTTTTTTTGCGTCTAGAATTGAGAACACTTGCTGTTTGTAAGTAGCCGCATTTCGATTTATCTGTTCTTTGGAAAGTGGAGGTCTTGTAGCGCTCTTTCCGCTAGGATCTCCTATCATGCCTGTAAAATCTCCAATTAGAAAAATAATTTCATGGCCCAATTGTTGGAACTGGCGCATTTTATTCAGAATTACCGTATGGCCTAAATGCAAATCTGGTGCTGTTGGATCAAAGCCTACCTTTACTATTAACGGCCTAGCTTCTTCAATACGCTTAATTAGATCCGACTCAGGGATTATCTCTTCCACGCCTCTTTTGAGTTCATCTAAATTATGATTATTCTGCATTTTAGGAATAAATAGTAAGTATAAATATTGTTATCTTTAGTCGAATTCTAACTCAACACTATCACACAATTATGGATCAAATTTTTGACGATCCACCAAAAGGAAGTTAGATTACCAACCTAGACTTCATATTTCTACTACAACTCGCCCCAATCTCTAGAGGTGAGTCTGTATCAACTCAGTGAGAAAACAAAGAATTAAAGCCAGAATATTATCCCGATAATATCACTACTTGACGCCTCTCTATGAGCAATAAAATAAAGACTACTTTTTTTGGGCTTGGGATTATTTTCGTTGTACTAGCAATTATCTTGGTCACTCGTCAGCCAACCGCCTCAATAAATCGACAAGAATCATTAGAGCTGAGAAAGAACCAACTTACCAAACAAATGTTGAGCGTATTCGATGAAGAAGCTCAATTGACAAACAATTCTTTAGACCTAACTGAAGACTTTCAATCAAACTTATTGGCACCAAAACTGAGAGTTGATCCGTTTCCATACCAAAATGAGAAAAATTGGCCTCCAATCGAAGTTCCATATATTAAAGAAAGTATCGAACTTGCAAAATCTAAGGACACAAACAAAGATTCATTAATTTCTATTCCCTCCACTAACTTAGCAGAGAATTTGGCCGAAAGAAAACTTGATTTTGATTTGAGCTATTCCCTTATTCTTCGAACAGTAACTCCTGCTTCAGACGTCAAATTTCTCAAGCGCGCTTCAGGAAATTCAGATCGCTGGATCAATGTGAGTGTAAAAACTGGCGACTCTTTGTCAGTTATTTTTGAACGTCTTAAGCTCAATCCTCAATTAGCCATAAATATAGCTCGACAAAAAGATGCAGTTTCTTTAAGTAATCTACGATTGGGGTCTCATCTTAAAATCCTTGTTAGAGCGAGAGAATTTCTTGAGCTTAGATATCAAATTAATGCACTAACAACTTTACATATCGTAAAGAAAGCTGATCAGTTTGATATAAAAAAAATAAAAAGAAAATTTGATATTACCCAGCGAACATTCAGCGGTTCAATTAAGTCATCACTATTTGAGAGCGGAATTAACGATGGCCTAGAGATGGATCTTCTCTATGAATTATCTTCTATTTTCCAATGGAAAATAGACTTCAATAGAGATTTAAGGCCAGGAGATACATACACTCTTATTTATGAGGAGAAATCATTGGACGGAAAGCTATTTGGTTCCGGTCCTATCCTAGCTGCCGATATAACTTTAAATGGAAAACAGTATCGCGCTATCCGGCATGTAGATGAAATTGGTAGAACTCAATATTTCACTCCAGAAGGTGAAAGTCTTGAAGGTTTGTTTCTCCGCTCCCCTATGAAAATCTCCCGCATAACTTCAAAATTTTCCAATAGGCGATTTCATCCTGTGCTAAAAGAGTGGCGAGCTCATAAGGGTGTGGATTATGGTGGAGTTACTGGAGACCCTGTAATGGCGACGGGTGATGGTATTGTTACCTTTGCAGGATGGAAGGGCAATTATGGAAGAACGGTCATCATTCAGCATGGAAAGCAATATAGCACTCTGTATGCACATTTATCTAAATTTAAACAAAATGTTGGAGTAGGAAACAAAGTGAATCAAGGTCAAATTATTGGCTATCTCGGCTCCTCCGGGTTGACTACTGGCCCGCATCTTCACTACGAGTTTCGAGTGAATGGTGTCCACAAGAATCCGCTAACTGTAAAACTTCCAAGAACATTTGCGATTGACCGCGCATCAAGGCCTAAATTTTTCGACAGGGCTCGCAATTGGACTATTCAGCTGGATCAAGCAAGATCAAAAACAGGCTATCATCAAAGCTGATCGAAAGCTATTCAAATTAGGATGAAATTCAGCATCTAAACGAAAATAAGAACTCGAAATACAGAGTCAATGAAACTAGATCTATTTGACTTAGCTAAAATACTTAAAGCGAAAATGAAGAACCACACCCACATGTTGTAGATGCGTTTGGATTGTTAACTACAAAGCGACTACCCATTAAATCATCTAAAAAGTCAATTTCTGAGCCCGTAAGATATTGGAGACTCATAGAGTCTATCAGAAGTTTTACCTCTCCTATATTGAAGTGTACATCGTCTTCCTCGCTCTGTTCTTCAAACTGAAAACCATACTGAAATCCAGAACAGCCTCCGCCTTTGACGAAAACCCTCAACATTAAAGACTTTTTTTTCTGGGCGATTATCGTAGAGACCCGTTGAGTGGCTGTATTGGTCATAGAGACAACCATCTGTTCATTCATCACTGTACTCATTCATACTTTTTTTGCGAAAGGGCTTCCAGTATAACTCTTAATAGATTCGCCTGCTCACAGTATCTCATTTTTTATATGACAGTCATGACATGTTATGTAACAAAAGAAGAATCAGGCCCAAAGTAATTTTTTTATAATCCTGGGGGAAGAGGATTCGAACCTCTATTGGCGGAGTCAGAGTCCGCAGTCCTACCGTTGGACGATCCCCCACCACATTTAGTGCCTAGTTAACCAACAATGGCCCTCACAACTTTAGAGCAATTTATGGTATGTGCGTTTTTATCTTGATTTTAACTGTTTAGCGTTTTGAGTACTGCGGACGTTTACGCGCCTTTCGAAGACCAACCTTTTTCCGCTCCACTTCACGCGAATCACGCGTCACAAAACCAGCTTTCCTTAAAGGATCTCGTAATGATTCATCATAATTCATCAGAGCGCGGGTGATCCCGTGTCTTATGGCGCCAGCTTGACCGCTACTGCCTCCACCAACAACTTTTACACGGATATCAACTTTCTCCGATAGTTCTGTTAGTC
>CAYFJI010000169.1:0-3340 GCA_964343365.1 uncultured Acidiferrobacteraceae bacterium | reverse complement strand
AGACAGCAACGGAATCGCCCTTGGCAATATCTTTTCCATTCAACTTTACATTTCTATTGGCCACTCTGCCTAGCAATTGTATTGGCGAATCCCACCGTAAAAACTCTTCAATCGCAGTTTCAATGTCTACTTTTTCTTCCAGTATACTTTTTTGTGCCTCTTTATTTTGGCTTAAATAAGCCATTGCGTTGCTTATTCCATCTATGGTGGCTTCCCGACCAGCCAAAAGTATTTCCATGCCGTATCCTAGTAGCTCATCGTTAGTTAGTCTTTTTCCATTTACGCGAGTATCCAATAGCGCACTAAATAGATCGTCTGTTCTGGAGATTCGTCGTTCCTCAAACAGGTGCTCCACATATTTGGTTAGCGCATTTCTGGCCTGTTCAGCTTCGTCAGGGTGAGTTAATCGTCGAGCAAAAATCGCATTGGCCCATCTTATCCAATGTTTGCTATCCTCAATAGGTAATTTCAGAAAAAAGGCCAGCAATTTAGAAAAGAATGGCTCAGAAAAATCCTTAACTAACTCACAATTATCGTCATTTATGAACGTATCAATAATGCTATGCGCAAGTTCGGTCGCAGTTGTTTCAAGCATAGCCACTGATGTCTTAGAGAAATATGGCGCTACTTTAGCCCTGTAATCGCCATGTAAAGGTGGATCTACTTCTATAGGAATTAATGGTTTAGATTGTTCTCGAGGAGTGTTCGGTATCGCCACTCGGCCTGGATACCCAGACGAGTACGTTTCCCATGCCAATAATGTACGCCTTACATCCGCATATTTGGTTAATAACCAAAATCCCCCGTGATGCGAAGAAAATGAAACTGGACATTTGGATCTTAAGGTTCGATATTGGCTATAAGGATCAGCTACAAAATCATCGCTATGATGGTCAAAGTCGCTTTCGCTACAGTCAGACATCCGTCAAAGGCCCTCTATAAAATGCGAAGGGATATCAGAGCTTTTTAGTCAAACGTTCCAGCATCAAAGATTCGTATCTCTCTCCATCAGCAGTCATCGTAACTTCTACCTGTGGTGTGTCTGCACTAGGATAAAGATAAGGGTACTCGCCGCTAAGAAATCGATCAGTATCACATCGCATTGAGACGCAGTTGAATAAGGTCCGATCAATACACATTGCTAGTGTTAATGGATCCCACATAACGGCACCTTCCCTGTCTCGGTAATCTAGTTGCCAGCGAACCCACGGTCGTGCCGTATCTGCCAGGAAATTGTGATAAGGCGTTCCGACTTTTTGAATAGCATCAATATGCTCCATACGCAAAAGTGAGGTCAGACAAACTTGACTTGTGACAAAAGTAAATGGTATTCCCGATCGCACAACAATCGAAGTCGCTTCCGGATCATAGGTGGTATTCATTTTTATGATGTACTGCCATATATCTGGATCATCAATTTCTGACGTTATCGTGGATGCCCACCACGGTTGGCCGGTATCCCCCCCCATGTGAATAACTTCCTTAACTAGACGAGCTATATCTGGATCAACCAACAATGCTAGAGCCAAATTGGTATGTGAACCTTCTTTAACTATGACAACTTCGCCGGGATTTTCCCGGACTGTTTTAATAATAAATTCATGGGCCGGCAAGGATGATTTTTGAGTTTTAACTTTTGGCATAGGTGGGACATCTTTCCATAGAAACGCATAATCCCTTGTCCAACCATCAAGAAAATCAAAGTTTGCAGTAACGTCTTGCAATATTGGAAGTTCCCGCCCTTCTGCCACCGGTATATCTGTTCGTCCAGCAAGTTCTAATATTCGGAGGGAGTTTTCAGTAGATTCATGCGCCCGGCAGTTACCAGCACAAGTCGTTATCCCTACCAAATCAATCTCTGGAGAAGCTAATGCTAACGCAATGGCTATACCATCATCAACATCTCGGCAAGGTATACCCGTTGCTGTATCAACATCAAGGATAACCTTCACTTTATTCATTTCAGTTTTCTCCCATTAACTATATGCCGATTTCGAAAAATCATTAGTGGTCGATATCAATTAATTTAAACTCAATATTAATCCTTTGGTAACACCCAAATTTTTTCAGCTGGAAAACGGAGGTTGACATTGCTGTTATCCGGATATGAATTTTTGCTACTAGCATCCGCGATTACCTCGAATTCATGATCTTGGCACTTGATTTTATATTTAGTGTAAGTCCCTACATAAACATGAGATTTTACCGACCCTGAAACTGTGTTTGCGCCTTTTTCAGGAACTCCAAACTCAATATCTTCCGGGCGAATACTGAGGACACCAGTGCCTCCTTTATTCGAAGAGCGTGGTGCCTCAAACTTGCCGATATTAGTTGTAATTTCCCCGCTCGCGTAATTGCCTTCTACAAAGTTTACTCCGCCAAAAAATTTGGCTGCTCGTAGACTTCCGGGCTGGTTGTAGAAAACTTCGGGTATATCATACTGCTGTAAAACACCATCAAATATCAGAGCTATTTTATCGGCTAACATCACCGCTTCTTCTTGATCATGTGTCACAAACACCGTGGTTATGCCCATTTTTTCCTGTATGTCCCGTATAAGCTCCCGCATTTCATCTCTTAGATGTGCATCCAAATTACTGAGCGGTTCGTCCAAAAGCAATACTTTGGGCTCGACGATTAATGCTCTTGCAAGAGCAATGCGCTGTTGCTGTCCCCCAGATAACTGAGACGGTTTACGATTTTGCACTCCTGGTAATTGGACGAGCTCCAGCATTTCGAGAACTTTTTTTTCAATGATTTTCTTATCGACTCGCGCCATTTTAAGCCCAAATCCTACATTATCACCGACGGTCATATAAGGGAATAGTAGATAATTCTGAAATACCATCACGGCGCCTCTTCGCTCTGCTGGAATCGGCAAGACAGATTTACCATCAAACAAAATATCTCCGCTAGTGGGAGTTAAGATGCCTGCTATCATTTTCATGGCAGTTGTTTTACCGCATCCTGAAGGTCCCAATAATGCGTTAAGCTGGCCAGACTCTATATCTAAATTCAACCTATCAAGTGCTGGTTTATTAGTGTTGGAATATGTTTGGCTAAGTTCAGAAAGAACAAGATGCGTCATTATCGACCTCCACCCAATCCGCTAACGGCGGCATTTTCACCGGTAAGATATTTAGAAGTAACAAAGAGAACAATAAGTGCGGGGATCATGAATATAATACTCACAGCTCCTGCTACTGGTCGATCTCCACTTCGTGCAAAATTAAAGAGTAACATTGCTAGGGTTTGGACTTTTCCCCCGCCAATAATCAAAGTAAGTAGATATTGGTACCACGATAACAAAAAAGAAAACAACGCTGCTACAACAATTCCC
>CAYFJI010000168.1:0-3361 GCA_964343365.1 uncultured Acidiferrobacteraceae bacterium | reverse complement strand
ATTGGTGGGAAATTAACCTCACGAAGAATGTGAACAAGGAGAAATCAGACTACTCTAATCAGATACCTCAAACACTTCTACGCAGAGTAATCAGGTCTACCACAGATGTGGGAGATCTTGTTGTGGATCCTTTCGCTGGAACATTTTCAACTGTAAAAGCTGCATTAGCAACGGGCAGGTTGGGTTGGGGTTGTGATATGAATAAAGATACGAATGCATACTGGCCGAATAATGACGATTATATCGAAGACTATCCGGAAGAGGAGTTCACTGTAGATCAACAGGAGGCTTTTGATGTGGTAAGGGCTGGAATTACCCAAGGAGACCTTAACGAATTAATCAGAATGGCTTGTGATAACGATGTGCTTTCGCCGAGGAAGAAAAAATGGACATTAAAAGAGTTAGAATTTGTAGAAAGTACTATGATACATCTAGGCCAATCACCGCACAGGGAAATTGAATAAACGAGTTAGTATATATCTCAAAAGATTGAGTGAATTCTTCGTAGGTAATCCTATTTCCTGTTTGGTTACTATCCGGATTTTTCAGTCTATTTCGCAGTACTGCGAGATTTTTTGTCTGGGTAATAACGACAAATGATTTTATTGTGCCATTGTGAATGTGTTCTTGCGCCTCCAAAATTTTTGATTTGGCTGCTTGTGTATGACTAACCTGTACAATTAGTCCGGCATCTTCAATCTCAAGTTCAATTCCGGCTAGAGATGATTTCTGGGATTCGTTCTCAAGCCACTTTAACATCTCTCGCCTAATATTGCCTAATTGGTTTGAAGAAATTTGCCTACCATCGATTTGCCTAGAAATTTTTCTTAGTATGGGATTTAAGTTACCATCGTCATTGAACGAGGCCCATCTAATCTTGGTTAGCATGGGCTGCTGAGATGTTCTTTAGAATTAAATATGTGGTCATGAAAGGGAGGGTGTGACTACTCGTCCGGCAAGTAACAGTTACCACCTACACGAGTTGCTATCAACTAGGACAATAGCCATTCCTGAATATCAAAGAACATATGATTGGAATTCGGAAACCTTTGAACAACTTCTTGAGTGTCTAGAAGAACACAGGAAGATACATCCCTCAACCTTACAGCACAATCCATATTTCCTTGGAAATCTAATGATTCACAAAGCAGATGATGTCTTCTGGCTTGTAGATGGACAGCAAAGGCTGGTCACAATCACAATTATCGCTGCAGCAGTAAGAGATATTTGCATAGAGAATGGTAGGTATGATCTGGCTTATGAAATCCAGGATGAAATGATATTCAGTAAGCATAGAGATGCGAATTATCTTACTCCTAGAGATACAAAGGTAGCCTCGAAATCACCTAAACGATTATTGAAGCCACTACAAGTTCCGATTGATTCGGAGTTTGAGTTTAGGTTTGCAGGAAATCAATCTTCAAATACTGATGATGATTTCTTTGATTTGGCTGAGCCGATAGTGATCCCATGGCCAATTGAGCAGGGAGATAAAGAAGAAATTAGAAACAGGCCTGGTGTTGCGTTTACCTTTGGTAAGAGTTATTCCGCTGGAGAAGAGGTCGGTCGATTACTGGGTTGTCTCGAAATTATTCCAGATGATGAGATTGCCGCAGATGAGAGATTGGTCTTGCGAAGAGAACAGCGAACGAAGGTTATTTCAGATGAATTGAGTGGTAATTGGGATCGGCGAAGAAAAATTGTCGGGCATTATGAAAATAAGAGATTCAAATTCAAGGGTTCTAAGCCTTGGATTGAGGACAAACTTGAGGGTTTAGGAAGAGAGGATTTAGAGAACAGACTCAAACAGTGGAAAGATTTGGTCACCTACCTAGCATTTACAACTAGTGAATTCACTAGAGAGGAGGATGCCATATTCTACTTCGGTAAATTAAACGATGCTTCGACATCAATGCAACTGAATGTAGGCGATCTAATGCGCCACCATGTGGCCTTGTGTACTAAACAACCACCACTCATACACACTCTGAATGACGATATTTCGAGGACATGGGATGATATAGAAGCGCTTCTAAAGGAGGAAACTGAGAAGGATCATATCCCTTCATTCCTCTATTCATGGTTGGCTTCCACTGGTAATCGTCAGAGTGCAAGAAATGTCTATACAACAATCAAAGATAGTTTGGAGACCGCGGAATTCAGACCGGACGGTCAATGGAAAAAGGATGAGTATTATTCATGGATTAGGATGTTGCTTGCTACAGCGGGTCAATTCAGATATATCTGTGAGCCCAAAGATGGGGACACTTACAACCTGAGTATGGATTCAATGGGGAGAGTGGCAGATCAACATATGCCTCTCTTTCTTGCAGGTCTCAGAGCATTTGAGGTACACGGAATGGGCGATAAGATGTCCAGATTAATCAAAATATACGAGTACATGACTGTTAAGGGAGTTGAGATTCCCTCAGCAGTTGAAATTGGAGGAGGCGTTACCGGGCCAGAGAAGTATTCATGGATTGATACTTGGTGCAAACTGTTGTATGATGAAACCCAAGAATTCAGTCAACCAATCACTGAAGAGAGGTCCGATGAAATATTGGATGAGTGGGCGGCAACCGTCAAATCAAGGTGTGATCAAATCTGGACTGGAGCTCAGAAAGAAGATGGTACTCCAGTAAATTGGTCTAAGGAGTCCATGAAGGAGCTTCAAGTTAACCAAGGTGTAGCCAAACTAATTCTAACTAGAATAGAATTGACAAAAGACAACACTAAGTCTTGGGACACTTCTATAGAAGTCGAGCATGTTCTTCCACAGAAATGGACAGAAGATTGGGAGGATGGATCTAAGGGTGGTGAATTTACTGAAGAAGAAGCCAGACAATTTAGAGAATATCTTGGTAACAGATCTTTACTAAATTCAGAGGCCAATGGGAAGTTGTCAAACAAATCTTTCACAGAAAAGCAAACCATGGAGAACTATGGCTACGATGAGCACCATAGTTGGCACATCACAGGTAATTTGACTTCGTCAAAAATTTCCGTTTGGAACCCAGTTGAACTAAAGAAAAGGACAGAGGAATTAGCAGGTGAAATGGTTGAAATTTACTGTGATTCATTTATTGGTCTATGATTTCTAAGATTGCCTTGAAATAATTCAATACTGTATTGATGTCTTCCTCGCTCAGAACCATTGGAGGTTTGATTTTGATGACATTGTGATGTGGTCCATCGGTACTCAGTAAAATCCCTCTGTCGCACATCATATCTACGATTCTGGCTGCCTCTTCTGCTGCGGGCTCCTTTGTCTCTCGATCTTTGACCAACTCAAATCCAAGGAACAGTCCTCTCCCACGGACATCCCCGATGATGTCGTGCTTTGCTTGTAACTCCTTGAGTC
>CAYFJI010000167.1:0-3365 GCA_964343365.1 uncultured Acidiferrobacteraceae bacterium | reverse complement strand
TCAAGTATACGAATTGGGGAGCCCATCTCTATTTTATCAATTATGGTATTTTCAATATTAGGGCCAGCATAAAGATTTGCTAATGTTTTCCCTACATCTGCACCACTATATCCTAATGAAACTTTTCTTAAAGATTGTTCTTCTTGATAGAGTAGTTCTTTTTCAAGGCGAGGTAAGAAGCTAGTGGCAAAATCGTGCCCTTGATTCGCTGCAAGTCGAAAAAGGGAAATAGCTTTGTTTAAATCCTTATTAACTTCAACACCCAAATAGTAAGCTAGCCCAAGATTATATTGGGCAGCCATCACATTCTGAGTGTTAGCTTTCTCCCACCATTCGATGGCTAAAGATCTATTTTGGATAATCCCCTTTCCATCCCAGTACAATGCACCCAGATTAAACATTGATGCACCGTCGCCTTGGTTTGCTAGAGGTTCCCACAATTCATATGCTTTCTTATAGTCTGCGCTGGCATAGGCCGAAGCGGCCTCTCCAAAATCATCTGACAAGGCGGAGAGTGGAATCAATAGAGTCAACAGGAGAAATAACCAGTTCATAAAGCGCTATATTATTCTCTTATAATGTTTACGCAAACAATAAATTTTACATCGATCCGAAAACATACCAGAAGACTTCCCAATAGCCAAGTTGGGTAGATTTTAGCACCTTAATTGCTAATCAGGAATTTTGATAGCCATATATGATTACATATGTTAGATCTAAAAATACCGAGATAGAGTAGTAAAAGTAAACTCCAGATCGTTGAATGAGATAGAGGATAGAATTTAAAAAAAAAGGTTGGCGATCACCAGTAAAGCTTGCCAAGTTTTAAATCAAAGAATAATTGATAAAATTGGATATCAATGGACCATTTTTGACAATTTTTGATGTAAGGATGTAAATTTAAATTGACCAAAAAAATATTTTTTGCGCAAATGAGAGACAATATGATTGAGATAAATAGTGAACGTTTGCTTGATTCTCTTTACCGTTTACGCGATATAGGTGCTGTGGACAGAGGAGTAGTGAGACCAGCATTTTCAGATGCAGACATGCACGCGAGGCATTGGTTGCGACAAGAGTTTATTGAAGCTGGCTTACGTGCAGAGATTGATGGAGTGGGTAACGTTCTTGGTATCTCTAACAATTCAGGGCCAGCTATTTTGTTAGGTTCTCACCTTGACACACAACCAAAAGGTGGATGGTTAGATGGTGCTTTGGGTGTGATATATGGTCTCGAGGTAGCGAGAACACTCTCGGAAAATTGTTTGACAAATCATTTAGCAGTTGACGTTGTGGCTTTTCAAGACGAGGAATCACGTTTTTTAGGGTGCTTGGGTAGTCGTTCTTTTGTCGGTATATTAGATGAGGATACTTTTACTAATTCGATAGATAAGGATGGTATTCGACTTATTGATGCCATTGATCAAGCAGGTCTTAGTGGAGCAAGACGAAGTAAGCTTGATCCAGATCGATACCTTGGTTTTCTAGAAGCACATATAGAGCAGGGCCCTCATCTTGAGGATGAAGACATGAAAATAGGAGTTGTGACATCGATTGTTGGTTTGGGTAGTCGCGAGTTTGTGTTTCGAGGTCAACAAAATCATGCTGGAACAACGATGATGCAGGTCCGAAAGGATGCAGCCACAGCCCTGTTCGATCTAGCTCATACATTAAACAATTCATTTTCCAATTTAGCGACCCCAAGTACAGTGTGGACAATGGGTCGGGTTCTAGTTGAACCAGGAGCTGTTTCTATTATTCCGGGTTATGCAGAGCTTGGTCTTCAATACAGAGATCCATCCAATGAGATTTTGGATCTCCTGGACGCCGAAGTAGACCTTGTTGTCAAAGAGGTATCTAAGAGAGTTTCTGCGAAAATTTCGATAAAAACAGTAGGTGACCGAATTAAACCGATTGAGCTTGATTTTTTGTTACGCAAAAATCTTGGTTTAGCTGCCGAACAGTATGCACCAAATCGCTGGATTGACATGCCAAGTGGGGCATATCATGATGCAGCCATAATTTCACAATTACTGCCTGCCGCGATGTTATTCATTCCGTCAATTGGTGGGATCAGTCACGATTTTTCTGAAGACAGTCATCAAGACGACATTATACTAGGCTGTAATGTTTTGGCGGAAGCTGTCATTAAAATTTTAAGCGATTAAAATGGCAAACATAAGTTATAGTCAAACTTAAGAAACGAGTAATTTATAGAAAAAAATTTAGGTAATTATGTCAATCTCAAAAGAATTAATAAATAATCTCAAGTCTGCTGGCGTTGATTTTTTTGTTTCAGTTCCATGCAAATTATTAGCAGGTCAGATTGAGCTTCTAGAGCAAGATGAAGATGTTAATTATTTGCCGGTTACTAGAGAAGAAGAAGGCCTCGGTTTATGTGCAGGTGCTAATTTAGGCGGACATTTTCCATGCATATTAATGCAAGATTCTGGCCTTGGGAATTCTGTTAATGCTCTTAGATCGTTAATTCAATTTTTCCAGATGCCTTTTGTAATGTTGATGAGTTATCGGGGAGCGCCGGGGGAGCCGGTACCTGCTCAAGTTCCAATGGGAAGCCTTATTCCAGATTTTTTAAGATTGATGCAAATCCCAGTCTTATATTGCAGTGAGAAAAAAGATTTGGCGGATATTAACTCACTTGTTATGCATTCCAAAACTGCTGAATGCCCTGTTGCTATCCTTATCGACTTCCATTTAATGGAGAACGAAATATGAGACGCTATGAATTGATTAAAGCGTTGATACCAGAACTCAAAGAAACACTTGTTATCTGCAATATAGGAATTCCATCACAGGAGATGTTTTCAATTCGTGACCGGGACAATCATTTCTATATGTTGGGTAGCATGGGGCTATGTTCATCAATTGGTCTTGGACTTTCAATGACAACTGATAAAACGGTTGTTAGTCTGGAAGGTGATGGTTCACTTTTGATGAATTTAGGATCCCTAGCAACTATTGCTAATCACGCTCCCCAAAATTTTATTCTTCTTGTAATGGATAATGGTAGTTATGGATCTACAGGCGACCAACCAACTTTTACTAGTCAGGCGACATCACTTTCAGAAATTGCAAGTGGCGCAGGTTGTTTAGATGTTATTGAGTGTGATGGTCAAGATACTGTGCAACATCTTCGTACTGCTATTTCTGCAGGACGAGCAAGCGTTATTGTTTCAAAAGTTGAATCTGGAAATGAGGTCTGTCCGGTGGTGCCGCTTCATCCAATAGTTCTTAGGGAACGCTTTAAAAAAGTTGTTTTAAGCTGAAATATAATTCTACCAAATAACAAAATTGATCTAGTAATGGGTGAAAAGGGAAGATGACTGAGCAATTATGGCGACTAA
>CAYFJI010000166.1:0-3371 GCA_964343365.1 uncultured Acidiferrobacteraceae bacterium | reverse complement strand
AGAATCTACATTAAATAAATTATAAAAACGATACTCTGTGAAGATTGGCATAACTGGAATAAATGGACTTCTTGGTAAGTGTGCCAATATAAAATTAACAAACTCTGGTCACGAGTTGTTTTCATTAGATGAATTAACCAAGAATAACGAGCTGACTAACAAAGAGATAAATTTTCCAGAATACAGATCTTTAGATTGGGTCATACATTTTGCATCAAAAACATCAATAGAAGAAAGCTGGGAAAACCCATATGAGATCTATAGCAGTAATTTCAATTCAACCCTTATAGCATTGAAGATTGCTAAGTATTCAAAAGCATCATTCATCTTCATGAGCTCATTTTTATATGGCAAACCGAAGTATTTTCCGATTGATGAGAAACACCCAGTTCACTCAATAAATCCTTACATGAGTAGCAAGATAATAGGGGAGGAACTCTCCACTAGGATATGTAGTATTAATAAAATACCTCTTATAATTCTAAGGGGATCAAATATATATGGAGACAAGCTGTTTCCTGGTAGGTTAATTTCTGATTTATTAATTTCTAACAAAGAAAACAAACCATTTGTTATCAATGACCCAGAACCAAGAAGGGATTATCTATATGTAAAGGATTTTGCATCTCTTATTTTGAAGATTGTTGAACAATCACCAATCAAAAATGGTTTATTCAATGTTGGACATGGAGAGAGTTTTTCAAACTTAGAAGTTGCCGAGTTATTCCACGAAATTACTCAAAAAAATACAGAAATTAAAAGTAGCAGTAAGAAAAGAGATTCAGATATTCTCAATGCTTCTATGGATGTTAGTTTGGTCAAGAAGACTTTTTCATGGAACCCAGAATATTCTCTTAGAGAAGGCTTGAAGGATTTATTAGACTAGTCAGTTTATTGATATTTAATGACTCAACAAAAAAGAACATGGTTATTTAATTTTGCTTCTTCTTTTTCAGGCGGGGGATTAAGAAGGTTAATTGAGACTGCAAAATACTTTGATACTAATGGTGGAGCTACATTTATAATCAATAAGAAGTCTGAACAATTTCTTCAACAATACTCAAAGAACAATATTTTTTTTACAGTACAGCCCAACAAAATCCTAAGGTTGTTAAAGGATGGTTATTATCTAAAAAAGATTTTGAGAAAAGCAAAAACTCCTGAAATCTATTTCTCATATGGGTTACCCATTTTCTTTGACGTAGCTAAAATTAATTGGTTTCATGTCAGTAATGCATTGAGTTTAACTACCAAGGGTATCAATTTACCATTTCTTAAGAAGTTAGAAATGCAGGTTCTAAGAAATAAGATTTTAAGATCCCTTGAATATGCAGATATTATTTCTGCTGAATCTGAATTTACCTTAAATTTAATCAAAGCTAGAGCAGAGTCTCGCAATCTATCAATCTTTAGGTCAATTTTACCTAACGGATTTAATCATAGTGAACTCTCAAGCATCTCAAAACCTCAAGAATGCAAAGACCTTTATTCAATTACTATAGGCTCATATAAATATAAAAGGCTCGAATTAGCTTATGATATCTATAATCTTTTGAAACAAGATGAACCTAGATTAAATAGATTTATTATTGTTGGCAACAAAAGTGATTTATCAAAAAGACTCTCAAATAATAATGAGGTTGCTGTATATGACATCCAAGAAAGAGAAAGATTAATAAAGCTTATTTCGGGGGCAGAGTATTATATTTCTGCATCACAAATAGAAAATTCTTCAATAGCAGCTTTAGAGGGATTGATTCTAGCAAAAAAGACCATTGTTAGTGATATTCCATCACATTATGAAATGTTGAAGCATTTTCAATGCGACGAAATAATTGATCCAAAAACCGGCACTAAATTTTTAATACCCAATGTAGTGGAAAAAAATAAGCTCAAGTCTTTTCCTACGTGGGATAAAGCTATTTATCAATTAAATGATATATTAGATAAATATAGCCTATCTTTATAGTATTATTAGCTCAATTAAGACAGAGATATGACTGAGAACAGCAAAAAAGACTTAAACGAAGCTCAAACTAATTTCAGTGATGAAGATATTAGGTTGGTGGATTTATTCAAAGTATTTTTAGAACAAAAGAAGATAATTATTCTTATTGTTTTTTCAGCTAGCCTAGTTGCAGCAATTTATTCCTTAACGATAACTCCAGTTTTTAGATCAGAAGCTTTGTTAATTTCAGCTGAACAAAATAACCAAGGCCTCTCCGGATTAGCAGGTTCTCTTGGAGGCTTAGGTGCTCTGGCGGGCATTAATATTAATGATGGTAATTTTAATTCATCAGAAACTGTGATGGCAATCCTAGAGTCCAGAACATTCTCTGAAAGCTTCATCAAGGAAAAAAATTTAATGCCAATATTGTTCTATAAAGATTGGGATTCAAGCAATAAATCATGGAAAGATAATAATGCTCCTTCAATGTGGGATGCACATAACGAGATGAAAGACATTATCTCGATTAGCAAAGATAGAAGAACAGGCTTGATGGAACTCTCTGTAGAGTGGAATGACCCTGATCTTGCTGCTGAGTGGGCAAATGATGCGGTTAAGAAATTAAATAACTATATGAGACAACAGGTTATAGAGGAAAGCAATAAAAGTATAAGATTTCTAGAAGAGCAGTTAGCGAAAACAAATGAAAAGCAATCAAGGGAATTATTGTTTGAGTTGCTTCAAGAGCAGACTAATAAATCAATGATGGCTAATGTCAGAGAAGAATTCTCTTTAAGGATCATTGACCCAGCTGTGCCCCCAGAAAAAAGAATTAGACCTCACCGAAAAGTGATAGTTGCATATGGTTTTGCCATAGGACTATTTCTTGGTATTGGTTTTGTCTTAATCAAAAATGTTTTTCGCGAAGGATTCTTTGAGTTAGATCATGGAAGTTAAATCACTACAAATAGAAGATGTAAAGATAATAAAGCCAAAAAAGATCCTCGATGATAGAGGCTTTTTTTCTGAGACATATAACCAAGAGAAGTTTGCTGAGAGCGATATAAATATTAACTTTGTCCAAGATAATCATTCACTGTCCATGGATAAGGGGGTAATTAGAGGGCTCCATTTTCAAATAGACCCCTATGCACAAGATAAGCTAGTTAGAGTGATTCAAGGCTCAATTCTTGATGTTGCAGTTGATCTAAGGCAAGGCTCATCATCTTATGGTAAACATGTTACAGCAATCATTTCTTCAGAAGAATGGAATCAAATACTAGTACCCGTAGGATTTGCACATGGTTTTTGCACATTAGAGGAAAATACAGAAGTTGTGTATAAGGTATCAAATTTATATTCCCCTGATCACGATAAGGGCTTAAGATGGAATGATCCAACATTAAAAATAGATTGGCCAGTT
>CAYFJI010000165.1:0-3409 GCA_964343365.1 uncultured Acidiferrobacteraceae bacterium | reverse complement strand
TTTACAGTATCAAAAGAGATTTCTATATCTGCAGGCAAAATAAGATTATGCCCTCTTTCAGGCCATTCAATTATCATTAGAGTTGGCTTTGAATTATTTGGCTCCTCATGAAGCTCAAGTTCAAAGATCTCTTCTGAGCGCTCAATTCGATATAGGTCTATGTGCAATATACAGAATTCCTCTGTTTGAATTCTCTCCATGATGCTAAAAGTTGGGCTTGTAATTAAGCCTTGATAACCTAAACCTTTAATCAAACCTTTGGAAAAGGTTGTTTTTCCTGAGCCTAGTTCACCTTTAAGATAGATAATCAAATTTTGATTTAATGTGTTTACTAAAACGGCTCCAAACCTTTTGGCAACTTTAAGCATCATTTTTTCAGAATCAATAATCATGGGTTAATAATATCTTTCAACTCACTAAACAAGTCGGTTGCAATAATCCCTCTTTCTCCAGTCTTAGCTGCTTGATCACCTGCTACCGCATGTATATATGCTCCAAGCGCCGTGAGGTTTTTAGGGTTTACTTGTTTAAATTGACTACATAAAGCTGCAATAATCCCCGTAAGCAAGTCACCCATGCCTGCGGTGGACATTCCAGGATTGCCTTCGGTAATAACTAGAGGAATTTCTCCTGCGGCGCCTACAAGTGTATTATTTCCCTTAAGTAAAGTTACACCACCATATTTATCAATTAACTTTTTAAGACTAGCTAACCTGTCTTCTTGGACCTCTGAATTTAAGCACCCCAATAATCTAGCTGCTTCTCCAGGATGAGGTGTTAATATCCAATTGTCCTTTTTGATAGCATAATCCGCTAACAGATTTAAACCATCAGCATCTATTATGAGTTGCTTTTTACTATTAAGTGCTTTATCAAATAGATCCTTAGCCCATTCATCTATACCCAATCCAGGACCAATTGCAATAACATCAGCTCTTTTAAAAAGCTCTGATATTTTACCGCTCCTATCATCTGATGAGTGTGCCATTATTTCAGGTGTAGTTTTAGAGATAATTGCTACATTCTCAGGTCGAGTAATAATACTGACTAATCCAGCACCCGTTCTAAGTGCTGACTCAGAGGTGATTCTTGCTGCACCGCCCATACCATGATTTCCCGCAACAACCAAAACATGGCCGAAATCCCCTTTATGTGAAGCCCTGCTTCTAGGCTTTAAATGTTGCTCAAGTAAAGATTGATTAACTATTTCTAACTCTTTTGTTGCATGCTTAAAGCAACTATTAGGAATGGATAAATCTGAATACTCTATGCAACCAGACATTAGAGGTCCTTGATTTAAATAAAGACCCTTCTTTCTACCAATAAAGGTTGCAGTTAAATTTGCTTGTATTGAGGACCCCATTATTTCTCCTGAATTGGCATTTAATCCCGAAGGAATATCCAATGAAAGGACCGGGGATTTAGATTTGTTTATTTTATTAATTGCTTGTAAAAATTTTCCCTCAACATTCCGATTAATTCCTATTCCAAAAATACCATCAATGATTAAATCACAATCAATATCTATCTGATTGTTCCAATCTAATATTTCTCCCTCTAAAGATCGATATTCATTAAATGCTTTTAACGCATCATTTCTAAGTGTTGCAGTATTACAAAGCGAAATGACTTTGGTTTTAATATTATTCTCTATAGCTAAACAACCTAATAAGTATGCATCACCTGAATTATTACCACTGGAACAAAATATCATTATTGAATTAATATTTGGGAAGTATTTTTCTGCTTGTTGAAAGCTAAAATTAGCAGCTCTTTTCATTAATATGAAGCCAGTAATATTCTCTTGCTCTATAGCTATTTGATCAACTTCAGAAACATCTTCTGAAGAATAAACATAATGTTCAGAATTAGTCATAATAAATATTATACTGATCTTGAAACTAAAAGACTTTATGGAATAAATGGAAGATCTCAATGAATTAAAAGATCAAATAAAGGCCTGGTCATCGGAGCTAGGTTTTGAAGGCATGGGAGTCAGTAATATTTACATAGAAGAAGATTCAAAGCATTTACAGAAATGGCTAGAAAACAAATATCACGGATCAATGATATACATGAAAAAACACGGAGAAAAACGGTCTCGTCCGGATCTTTTGTTACCAGGAACAATGAGAGTTATATCACTCAAAATACATTATTACTCAAGAAGTAAAAAACAAGCGGAGTCAGATTTAAGCAATAGTGAAAAATCTTATATTGCAAACTATGCTTTGGGGAGAGATTATCATAAGACCATCAAACAAAAGTTGAAACTTTTAGTTTCTAGAATCAAAAAATATTCAAAACTGAAAGGTCAAAACTTTTTTGTGGATTCAGCGCCTGTATTAGAAAGAGCTTTTGCTAGAGATGGGGGCTTAGGTTGGATTGGTAAAAACACTAACCTAATTAATAAAAACGAAGGATCTTGGTTCTTTATTGCTGAAATCTTCACTGACATAGAGATTCCTATTGATAGACCTGCATCTAACCATTGTGGCACATGTGATGACTGTATAAAAGTCTGCCCTACTAAGGCTATAGTCGCTCCTTACCAATTAGATGCAAGACGCTGCATATCTTACCTAACTATAGAGAATAAGGATGTTATCCCTAAAGAAATGAGAAAAGCTGTTGGCAATAGAATTTTTGGTTGTGATGACTGTCAAATTTTTTGTCCATGGAACAAGTTTGCTAAAAAGTTAGTTACTGATGATTTTTTACCAAGAGAACAATTTATAAATGAATCCTTGGAGAACTTATTTAAATGGTCAAAAGATGATTGGGAAGAGAATACAAAAGGTAGCGCTATAAGAAGAGCAGGATATTCTGGTTGGTTGAGGAATTTAGCTGTAGCTCTTGGGAATTCTGAAAAAAATGAATCAGTGAAAAAGACACTTGCCTCAAGATTAGATGATACAACTGAGATGGTTAAAGAACATATTATCTGGGCGATAGAGGAGCAAAAGAAAGCTTAAGTTAAAACACTAGTGGTATTGTTAAAAAAATGCTTCCCGTATTTTACTGAAACCAACTCAGAAAAAAGCATTTGAAAATGATCATCATTATGAATTGGGTCTATACTCTCTGCATTTACAACTAATAAAGGTGAATCCTCGTAATAGTAAAAAAAGTTGGCGTATGCATCAGCCAGTTTTTCAAGATAAACTTTATCAATTAGTGTATCTATTGACGGTGACCTCATATTAATTCTAGCCATCAGAACATCAACTGGGGCTTGTAAATATATCACTAAATCAGGATGTGGTGGCTTCACACTGAGAGAGTCTTTAACTTTATTGAAAAGCTCTATTTCTTCTTGGGTAAGATTCATGTCAATAAATATTTGATCTTTATCAAAAAGGAAATCACTGACATTAGTGTTTGAGAAGAGTTCTTTTTGATTTATGTT
>CAYFJI010000164.1:0-3453 GCA_964343365.1 uncultured Acidiferrobacteraceae bacterium | reverse complement strand
TGCTGAAGGATATGATGCGGATCTAGTTTTAGTTGATTTAGAAAATTATCATCCTGTTATTAATGAAGAGATTTTTAGTCGCGCTAAGTGGAGCCCTTTCCACGGACAGAACCTAACTGGATGGCCCCTCTATACTATCGTAAATGGTCACATTGTCTTTGACAATGGAAAAATCCGGCCCGGAATTTATGGCCGTCCATTGAATTTCATAAAATAATAACTTAATTTTTGGCTCTTCAGTTGCAGGGTTTTAATTCCAAGGGAAACAAAACTTCTAACTTTCGACCGCACTGGTGGTGTCGGAATAAACATTTTCAAACTCTATGGCCACTTGTCAGTCGTACCTACTCCAGGCCATCGTACAGACGTGAAAAAATAAGATTGTATGATGATGATTTTATCGATTTAGATTGGTTAGGTCCCAAATCGAAAAATATACCAATCGTTTTAGTGCTTCATGGTTTAGAAGGATCGTCCCAGTCTCACTATGTCCGAACACTCACTAATGCTTTAGAAATACGACAAGTGCGATCTTGTGTTATTCATTTTCGTGGCTGTGGTGGCAAAATCAATAAAAAACCTAGAAGTTATCATGGAGGAGAAACACGTGATCCTACATTTATCATAAAAAATATTCGACGACAATACCCTGACGCGCCTTTGTTTGCAGTGGGTTATTCTCTAGGTGCAAGTGTGCTAATAAAATTATTAGCAGAGTTACGAGATGAATCGATTCTGCGATCAGCAGTAGCAGTAGCAGTGCCATTCGAACTTAGGTCTACTGTCAAAAAACTTGAGCGAGGCTCTTCCAGATTCTACCAATACTGGTTACTGAAACACATGAAAAATACGGTACGGAGTAAAAAGCAACTACTTGAAAACCATATCGATATAAAAAAGGTTTTGTGTGCGCGTACATTTCATGAATTTGATGATGCCGGAACTGCTCCTGTTCATGGGTTCCGTGATGCGGAAGAATATTACAAAAAAGCAAGCTGTAGAAAAGATCTAATAAAAATTAGAATACCTGTTTTAATCTTAAATTCAATCGATGACCCAGTGACTTGTGAAACAAGCATACCTCATGCTAAAGAACTAGGGCCCAACGTCGTGGTTGAACTTAGTCGATACGGAGGTCATATAGGATATGTAGGATCTGCCATCTCGTACAAATATGGAACCTGGTTGGACAATAAAATTATTGAATATCTGAATTTATGATTTAGAGCGTGTTCCGAGGTGCAACGTACGCCTTTCTGTAAACGCCTGGTTTAATGTATTCGGGTCCATGTATTCCAGCTCTCCACCTACAGGAACCCCTCGAGCAAGTCGACTAACAATAAGATCCTGATTTTGCAATAATGAACTAAGATAATCTGCCGTTGCTTCGCCTTCAACAGTCAAATTAGTAGCTAAAATTATTTCCTTAATTGGTTTCGATTTAACATTCTCAAGCAAAAGTTTCACCGCAAGTTGGTCTGGGCCAATACCTTCCAGCGGCGAGATATGGCCCATTAGTACTAAATATAGCCCATTATACGCGCCTGCTTGCTCGATCGTATCCAAATCAGCCGGCGTTTCAACGATACATAACTTATTTAGATCTCGTTTTCCGGAAGCACAGATTCTGCAAATTTTTTCCTCACTAAAATTGTTACAGTTCTCACAGTTTTGAACACGACCTGTTGCGTCCATTAATGCTCGCGCCAACAACTTGGCGCCTTCGCGATCCCTTTCCAGCATATGGAAAGCAATGCGCTGCGCGTTTCTGGGCCCTACGCCAGGCAATCTTCTTAATGCTTCTTTTAATCGATTTATAGATTGCTCACTAGCCATCTTTTTATCAAGATAGGTTTAAATCAGGAATATTTAATCCAGAAGTCAAAGAACCCATTTTTTCTTGAGAGACTTTTTCTACTCTACGCACAGCATCATTTACTGCTGCTGCGACTAAATCCTCTAAAACTTCCCTATCGTCTCCCATAAGACTTTCGTCTATAGACACTTTTCGAATATCGTGACGACAAGTCATCTTTACTTCCACTAATCCACCTCCAGAACTGCCTACGACTTCTATCATTGCTAGCTCTTCCTGAGCTTTCTTTAGATTTTCCTGCACAGCTTGTGCCTGTTTCATTATGCTTCCTAATGGACTTTTCATATCATTTGCATCTCTTTTTGCTTAGCTTTATTGATTCCTTGTCTAACTTAGCGTCGAAGCGTTCAATAACGTCTTTGACTACAGAATCCTTCATGAGGTCATCAAATGCTTCAGATTTAGCCGTTTCTGAATGACGTTTTTGATTAATCAGAGGGGTTTCTATCTCTGGTGGTAGATCGACAGATTTTGATATAACGTCAACTCTAATATTCTTTCCGATCGCCTGGTATATTGCTTTCTCAATAATTAATTTTCGTTCCTTGTTAAAAAGCTCATCTAGCGCTCCGTCAATAGTCACGGTCAGCATGGTTTCATTATATTTGATTGGCGCCATGTTCATCGCAAGTTCCCGTGGTATACCTTCTAAACTGCTGCGTTCAACTAGATCTGCCCATACGTCAGAACTAGACAAATCTGCACTATTATTAAAAATAGGGCGGGACGCTACCTCCCGCTTTAAAGCATCTTCCTTTTTTTCTGATATAGGATCTAAGTGGTGCGACTCTAACACATCAAGGTTAGAAATTTTTTTTTTCGACGCATTGCTATTATCAGGCTGAAAAGCCATCATTCTCAACAATGTCATTTCAAAACCACTGCTAGCATTTGGCGCTAAAGATAAATCCCGCTTTCCATGAAGACCAATTTGATAAAAAAGCTGGGCATTCTCAACTGAAATACCGGCAGCTAAAATCTTAATCCTTTCTATATCAACTTCCTTCGCTTCTACTGCTTGAACAGAAACATGATAGAGAGCAATATCCTGTAACATAAGTAGAAGTTCATCAAGGGCGGTTACATAATCAATGCATTGTTCTTCCATCAATTTTGTTAGTTTAACTAATGCCTCAGCATCTTCCTCAACTAACGCTTCAAGTATCTCATCAAGGTATCGATCTTCCAACATACCAAGCATTTCCCGAACACTATCACCAGTAACCATGCCCTCTCCAAAAGCAATGGCTTGGTCGAGTAAGCTAAGCCCATCCCTCATGCTACCAGACGCTACTCGAGCCAACGCCAATAAACCCCGCTCATCATATTTGATGGCTTCAGACTCAAGAATCATTTTGAGATTACTGGCTATTTCACGAGTATCAATTGCTCTCAAATTAAATTGAAGGCATCTGGAAAGAATGGTGGCTGGTAGCTTATGCGGATCAGTGGTAGCTAGCAAGAATTTCACATGAGCAGGTGGTTCCTCGAGGGTTTTCAAGAGAGCATTGAAACTGTGTGTCGACAACATATGTACTTCGTCAATTAAATAGACTTTGTAAGAACCGCTCGTGGGT
>CAYFJI010000163.1:0-3530 GCA_964343365.1 uncultured Acidiferrobacteraceae bacterium | reverse complement strand
CCGGTATTGCATTTCTTGCCACTGGTATGCCGCTCTCATGGGATGTGCCCGCACTCAAGGGTTTTAATTTTAAAGGAGGGATGGCTCTCAAGCCAGAATTCCTAGCGTTATGGATTGCTCTCTCTTACTACACGGCCTGCTTCATCGCTGAAATTGTGCGTGCTGGAATTCTTGCTGTCAGCCACGGCCAAACCGAAGCAGCCAACGCTATGGGCTTGCGCCCGAATCGGACCCTACAACTGATTGTGATTCCTCAGGCGCTCAGGGTTATCGTACCGCCACTTTGCAGTCAGTATCTAAACTTGACCAAGAACTCTTCTCTTGCTATTGCGATTGGCTACATGGACATTACTGCAACCATAGGTGGTATCAGCTTGATGCAGACTGGGAAAGAAATGGAAACCATGATAATCGTTATGGGATTTTATCTCGCGATCTCACTCGTAATTTCTGGCTTCATGAACTGGTTCAACCAACGAATCAAAATGACAGAACGCTAAACCAAAATAATCATGAACGACAGCCACTCGACAAAAAAATATCTTCCTGGCACGCACCCAGACCTGCCGCCACCAGTCCGAACGACGGGACCCATTGCATGGGCGCGAATAAATCTATTGTCGTCACCTTTGAATATCCTGCTGACGATTGTTTCTATTGGAATCCTCTATTTGATCATACCAGGCACAGTAGATTGGATCTTCGTCAATGCAATCTGGGATGCTACCGACCGTAAAGACTGTTGGGCTCAGATGGACAGCGCGCGCGATGGGGCCTGTTGGGCATTTATCAAAGATAGTTTCCAATTGTTTCTGTATGGCTGGTACCCAGAGTCGGAGAGGTGGCGACCGAATCTCTGTTTTCTTCTATTTCTGCTAGCTGTAGCAGGAGTGTTGAAGGAGAAGATGCCGGGTAAGAAAAAATACTGGCTATGGTTTGCGGTGGCCTTTCCATTTCTAGCAGCCTGGCTGTTGCTGGGAGGTCTCGTCCTCCCTCCAGTCTCCACCAAACAGTTTGGTGGCATCCTATTGACACTCATTATTGGTGTAGCAGGGGTCGCATTTTCACTGCCTATTGGTATTCTTCTTGCTCTTGGCCGCCGGTCAAAACTCCCTGCCCTACGTGCGGTCTGTGTGCTCTTCATCGAGTTCATACGCGGCGTACCACTCATTACACTTCTCTTTGTTGCTTCAACAATGCTAACTTACTTTCTACCGCCAGGCTCGACGTTCGATCTCCTGATGCGGGTTCTAATCATGGTGACGCTGTTTGCTTCAGCCTACATCGCAGAAGTCGTCCGAGGAGGACTACAAGGTTTATCTTCGGGGCAATACGAGGCAGCCGACTCGCTCGGCCTTACATACTGGCGTGCTCATCAATTGATTATCTTACCGCAAGCACTCAAAATTTCAATCCCTGGCATCATTAATACTTTTATCGGGACCTATAAAGACTCAACCCTAGTCATTATTATTGGTATGCTAGATATTCTAGGATTGGGTCGAGCGCGCCTCAATGATCCAGATTGGCTTGGTCTTGCACCAGAACTATATGTGTTCATCGCGCTGTTCTTTTTCATCTGCTGCTTCAGCATGGCTCGTTACTCCGTTAGTTTGGAAAAACGGCTAGAGACTGACCACAGGCGATAACTTATCTGAGGAAACTGATAACCATGACTAGTGAAATATCTGAATCTACCACGACACCCTCCGTTAGCTCGAATGACACGATCATCTCAATCGATGGCATGCATAAATGGTTCGGCGACTTCCATGTACTAAAAAACATCAATCTCAACGTAAATCGTGGGGAACGAATTGTCATCTGTGGCCCTTCGGGCTCTGGTAAATCTACTCTCATACGGTGCATCAATCGCCTCGAACAGCATCAACAAGGCACTATAATTGTCGATGGGACCGAACTTACTCATGATCTCAAAAACATTGAAATCATCCGTTCCGAGGTAGGTATGGTATTCCAGCAGTTCAACCTGTTTCCACACCTAACCGCCCTTCAAAATATCACTCTCGCACCAATTTGGGTCCGGAAAATGCCAAAATCGGAGGCCGAAGAAGCCGCGATGCAATATCTCGAGCGAGTAAAAATTCCAGAGCAAGCAAATAAATACCCAGGGCAACTGTCTGGAGGACAGCAACAAAGAGTTGCGATAGCACGAGCCCTATGCATGAATCCTAAAATTATGCTGTTTGACGAGCCAACATCGGCACTAGATCCTGAAATGATCAAAGAAGTTCTGGATGTAATGATAGAGCTTGCTGAGAGTGGAATGACCATGTTGGTAGTAACACATGAAATGGGATTTGCCACTGGGGTTGCTCACCGAGTTATATTTATGGATGGTGGTGAGATAATTGAACAAAACTCACCTCAAGATTTTTTTGAAAACCCCCAGCATGATCGAACAAAGTTATTTTTGAGTCAGATTTTGCATCATTGAAAATGATTTACTTTTTTAAATTACTATTTATCATCCAAAACCTGATTTAAATCTTCGCAAAGATCCTCAGCGTTCTCTAATCCAATAGATATGCGGAAAACACCTTCGCCCGCTATTTTTTGGTATGATTCAAGCTGGGCTCCAGTTATCTTGAAACTTGCATCGACTAAAGCTTTTGTGCCAATCCAATAGATTAAGCTCCTGTGATGTCCAAGCGATACCGCATAATGAAAAACTTTTAGGCGCTTAGCGAACTTTAGGGCTAGTTGTTCACCATCTTTTACTCTAATTGCGATTACGCCCGAATAGTTATCCATTTGGCTTTGAGCAAGTGAGTGTTGAGGGTGACTTTGTAATCCAGGGTAAAAAACTTTCTCAACATTTATATGTGCTTCGAGAAATGACGCTACCGCACGCGCATTTTGTTCATGCGCTGCCATTCTTATCGGTAAAGTTGCTAAACCTCTTTGAATTAACCAGGCATTAAAGGGGCTAATAGTGCCGCCCAGATGAATTAGCCCTTCCGATTCAATGCGTGCCAAGCCTTCGCTTGAGCCTAATATTGCGCCGCCCATTGCATCGCCATGACCTCCAATATATTTAGTTAAAGAATGAACAACATAATCTGCTCCCATTGTTAAGGGTCGAGTTGCTATCGGTGTTGCAAATGTTGAATCTACCGCCACCTCTGCGCCTACGCTATGTGCAATTTCTGATATAGCCTTGATATCACATAAACGTAAAATTGGATTGGAAGGAGTTTCAATCCATACTAATCGAGTGTTAGGAGTCATATTTTTTTTAACGTCGGTCAAACATGAGGTATCTACCGGTATAACCTTTACTCCAAAATTAGGTAAAACACTTCGAACTAATTCTGCAGTTCCAGGATAATTAGTGTCAGTTACAACTAAATGGTCTCCTGGCTTGAGTAGGCTCAACAATAATGCAGATGTAGCTGCCATGCCGGACGCGAAACACAAACAAGATTCTGCTAGCTCCAATGATGCTAATTTTTTTGAAGCCCATCAACAGTTGGATTCGCCCATCGGCTGTAAATATAAGGTGTATC
>CAYFJI010000162.1:0-3539 GCA_964343365.1 uncultured Acidiferrobacteraceae bacterium | reverse complement strand
TTGAATGGCTCGAACCGTGTGTTGTGTAATATCACCGACAATTTCCAGGCGTTTTCGATTCTCCGCCAGATAAAACATTCCTTTATTCTTCCACACGCCATATCTAGGCATTGTATCTAAACATTGGTGGGCATCTGTTGCGTGTTCCTCGAAGTATTTCTGATAAGCATTCTCAAATTCTGCCAGCTCCGCAGTCGGGTCTGCATCAAATACGGCGGCAAACGCTTTGGCATGGATAGTGTGATCTGGTGTTAGTGGTCCACGTGTTGCCAGTTCCGCCACATTATTAAGAGAAGCAAAACCAGTTGCTTCCTTTGTCGTATCAAGACGAACAAGAATAGGATTGCCAAATAGTTCTCCTGCAGCCCTTCTTAGCTTCACGATTTGCAAGCAGTCATCTCCATCTAGATTACTTTCGCATTCAGCGATGGTAATGGAATCCATATTACTAGAGATAAAATCTTCCGCCTTTGAGACAAGCTTGATCATGTTGTCGTAGCTGATCTTTGCGTCATCATGAAAGGTAAAAATGCCATGATGTAACAGTACGATTCCTTTTAAAGTAGACCAATCCAAATTTTGGGTCGCTTCTGCTACCTGCCGCGCCAAAATAAAGCCGGGCATAATATAGGGAAGTATAAGCACTTCATCGCCATAAATTTCTTTTAAGTGCTCGTCGCCATTTGGTGTATTACTAATAGTTACCACCGCATCAGCGTGGCTGTGGTCGACATATTTATGAGGAATTAATGCATGAAGAATGGCCTCAACCGAAGGCGTAGGACCCAGAGGGTCCAATAAAGCTAGTCGCAACTGGCACATCATTTCACTATCACTGAGCGAATTCAAATCACCTAATCGCAATAAATAGTCCAGTCGTACCGGTGGAAATCCAGCTGCTTTGATTGTTCGTAGATCCCAACCGGAGCCTTTAACAAATAAAACCTTTTCTTCTTCGCCGAATACAGTTTTTATAGTTCCTTTAACCGAAGTATTACCTCCTCCGTGAAGTACCAGATTTTCTTCTTCACCAAGCAAATTCGAAGTGAATACACGTAAGGCGACCTCATCATCACCTATTTCTTCTAGTCTGCTTTCGTCCCAGCGGTTCTTCATGGGTCTATAGTTTTAGTTTTTTCTTTAGCTTACAAACAAAAAACGCATCTTCAGAGAAGATGCGTTTTTCTTAAATTTGAGTAATTCTAGAACTAGTTAGGTTCAACAATCGATATATTTACCATTCCAGCTTGTCGCGACGCATCCATAATCATTACCAAAGTAGATACATCGGAAGAATTATCAGGCTGGATAATTACAGAGGCCGCTGGATTTTCTGCTTTTAATTGGTCGATATTAGAACGAATCTGAGTCTCGATAATTGGACGCGGATTACCGTTCAAAATAATTTCGTTATTAGGGCCAATCTCGAACAAAATATTTCTTGGCTGATCATCCTCTGGAGGCGGAGGGTTATCATTATTGTTATCACTACTCGCTGCACTAATTGCAGTCTCTGAAAGGAAGGTAGCGGTTACAACGAAGAAAATTAGGAGAATAAACACCACATCAAGCATGGGTGTTAAATCAATCTTGGCATCATCTGCAGATTTGCGACCAGCGATTTTTTTCATTTTTCCTTCCTGCTTAGCCTGCTTTCAATAGCTCACACGTAGAATCGAGAGTATATCAGCGATATAGCGAGAAGCAACTACACCACTAAAGCCTTGTCGGTTCTTAAAAAAATCTAGGAAAGCCAATAACTTACTTGTTTCCCCTTCAAATTTTGGCTACGTTTCTGTGGCAAACTGTTACTTTTTTAACGTACTTACACTGTGCTTTATAAGCTCTTTTAACTGCTTGGCATTCTTACCATCTCGCGAATTTACCCGTAAACCATGAAGAGTATTCATGAGCACGTCTGCCGCAAATTCAATGCTAATGCCTTTTCTTAATTTACCTTTCGATTGCGCTTCTTTTAATCGAGCAACAATCGCTTTACGAATTGAAGTTAGAGATCCGCGCACAATTTTTTTCATGTTTTTATCATAGTTAATACTTTCACAAAGAGAATTAACCAGTAGGCAACCCATTGAACGATGCTTGTTTGAAATATTTAGAACAGCTTCATCAAAATAAGCATTAATAGAATCCCAGGCATTCAGTTTTGTATTCTTTAATGAATTTTTAATTTGCCTATCGACAATTTTATTATATTGATCTACACAAGACTTAAAGAATGTATCTTTATCCCCAAAAGAATTATAGAGAGTGCCTCTATTAATTCCTGTACAGTCTAAAAGTTTTTGAACCGAACTCGCTTCATACCCTTCTCGCCAAAACTGTTCCATTGCGTTAGTTAATACTTTATTTTCATCAAATTCGATTGGTCTTGCCATAATGGTAACTCAGGTTTTGCTATCCAAAAAATTAACATTCTTACGATTTGTAAATAAAGAAACGGCATCCTTGTTTACCGCCTCTAGCTCTCCAGATTTAGAGCGCGCGCTATTGTATTACAGCCATTTTCGATTTACATCAGCCCTAGCTACAAATTATTTATATATTTTAAGTAAAGTTAAGAAGCTAGTTAACTTGTTTAGATTAGTCTGTAAAAAATTACAGCGAGCCGAATTGGGGCAAATAAATTAAATGAAGGGTTAATTATCTACTCTTGAATTGGTTGATTTTTGAACAATTATAAATTCGAAATAATGGTGACTATTAAACCTATCATTCCTCCAAACAAACATCCCCACACTACCAACCAACCAAGATGTTTGCGGATCATCTCCTGGATAATGTCTTTAACCATCTGGGGAGTCATTTGCTCTAGGCGCTGATCGATTAGTTTAGCTAGTTTATTGCGAATAGATTCATCATCCAGAGCATTTTTCAGAGCATCCTGAATCTGATCCTGTAATCCGGAGTTTGCAAACTGCTCCTGAAAATAATCACGCATCTTTTTTACAAAAGAAGATTTCAAAGGGTTGAGCGCATCACGCCCGCCAACCATATTTAACATCCCACTGAATGATGAAGACATGATCACGTCTAGAAGAGATTCGAACGCCGTTTCAAGATCCAAGTCATCGATAGCCTGCTTTAAAGAAGCACCGATCTTTTCGGTAGTATCACCTGCGCCATGGAAAAATTCTTCAAGGTCAGCACTATTAAAGAACTGCTCCATGATCAGTTTGCGTATTCCCACTTTGAAATCCTCAAAGCGCATGGGTATTACCCCGGAACCATAAAGCCCCGGCACCCGCTCAAAGAGCATGTGAATAGCTAACCAGTTCGTAATCCCCCCAGAAAGGGCAAAGAGACCAGAGTTTAAAATGTACACCTGGTATGGATCAGGAGCAGTCAATCCGATCAGAATCAAGACCACAGCAAATAAATTGCTTACGAGACTCTTATTAATAATATTACTCCTGAGAAATCCTGTAACGATGCATCATAAATGCAGCTAAGACTGCATGTTCCCTTTAAACTTACTGATTAGAACGTCCAATTATTAAGCTTTAGTTATCATTTGATGA
>CAYFJI010000161.1:0-3546 GCA_964343365.1 uncultured Acidiferrobacteraceae bacterium | reverse complement strand
CAGGATTGGTCAGTAGCATTTATTTTCTTAACTCGCTGGTAGTCTTTAGTGTTGCGGGAGTAGCAATTTGGCTCTGGTTAGATAATGCTGTATCGATAGGTTCTATTGCAATTGCAATTGCGCTGTGTTTGAGAATCAATGGTATGTCGCAATGGGTTATGTGGGAGGTGTC
Organism: uncultured Acidiferrobacteraceae bacterium; assembly: GCA_964343365.1. GTDB lineage: Bacteria > Pseudomonadota > Gammaproteobacteria > Arenicellales > UBA868 > CAJXWH01. Next base: position 3,374 of record CAYFJI010000161.1, on the reverse strand, counting down.
AGCACTTTTTGAGCAGATTGGTGTCGTTCATGATGGTATGACAATGATGGTTAAGCCTCATGATGTTGAAGACATAGAAAATCCTCAAATACTTGTAGTAGATCGTGGAGGAATTACGTTTGATCATATTAGCTTTAATTATCAAACGGAACGAAATGTTATTGATGATTTATCCTTAAAAATCGAACCGGGTGAAAAAATTGGTTTAGTAGGTCGATCTGGTTCTGGAAAAACCACGATGATGAATTTGTTGTTACGCTTTTATGATCTACAAACAGGTGAAATTCTTATCGATAAGCAAAATATAGCGATGGTGAGCCAGGATACTCTACGGTCGAATATTGGTGTCGTTACTCAAGACACATCTTTGTTGCACCGATCTATTCGGGAAAATATTTCCTATTCTACCCCTGAATGTCCGGAAGAGTTCATTATTGAAGCAGCTGAAAGCGCTAATGCATTAGGCTTCATCCAGGAGCTTGTAGACTCCGAAGGTAGAACTGGTTTTGATGCTCATGTAGGTGAGCGGGGAGTAAAACTGTCGGGCGGACAAAGGCAAAGGATAGCAATTGCTCGAGTATTTTTAAAAAATGCTCCTATTTTAATTTTAGATGAGGCTACGTCTGCCCTTGATTCGGAAGTTGAAGCCGCGATCCAAGAAAATTTATTTCGCCTGATGACAGGTAAAACAGTTATTGCTATTGCTCATCGTCTTTCGACGATTGCTCAACTAGATCGACTAATTGTTTTAGATCATGGACGGGTTTCCGCATCAGGCACTCACCGAGAATTGATTAAAAATTCCTCGATCTATTCTGATCTTTGGGAGCGACAATCAGGTGGATTTTTAGCACCAGACGAGTATAAAAGGAAATCTGAATTTTAAGGGTTTTTTGGTGGGCCCGGAAGGACTCGAACCTTCGACCAATGGATTATGAGTCCACTGCTCTAACCAACTGAGCTACAGGACCGTTTCAAAAGCTTAACTATAACAGGACTAGTTTGAACTAATAGTATCGACGTGAATGACTTTCTATGTCAATCCAATTAGTTGAATTCAAAGAGGTTGAATTCCTTACATTGGGATTCTTGATCAACTTCTTTGCTTTTGGATCAGTTTTAATACAACCTCAGTTGGATTAACTAAATACTATTGCGAGCGGTCACTTAGTCAAGGTAGCTACGAAGTTTTTCGGATCGAGTCGGATGACGCATTTTTCGTAGCGCTTTAGCTTCGATTTGGCGAATTCTTTCTCGTGTTACATCGAATTGTTTGCCAACTTCTTCCAAAGTATGATCAGTATTCATCCCGATTCCAAAACGCATGCATATTACTCTTGCTTCTCGATCGGTAAGGTCATCTAAAATATCACGTGTTGCTTTAGTTAGCCCGGAAGTAAGAGCAGAATCAACGGGAGCTTCTATATTTTTATCTTCAATAAAGTCACCGAGATGAGAATCCTCATCGTCGCCAATGGGTGTTTCCATTGAAATAGGTTCCTTGGCAATTTTTAATACCTTTCTAATTTTATGCTCTGGCATATCCATTCTTTCGGCCAATTCTTCAGGAAGTGCCTCACGACCTTTCTCTTGCAGAATTTGTCGGGAGACCCGATTTAACTTGTTAATAGTTTCAATCATGTGGACAGGGATGCGGATTGTCCTCGCTTGATCAGCAATTGAGCGTGTAATTGCTTGTCGGATCCACCACGTTGCATAGGTAGAAAATTTATATCCGCGCCGATATTCAAATTTATCAACAGCTTTCATAAGCCCAACATTTCCCTCTTGGATTAAATCCAAAAATTGTAGACCACGATTGGTGTATTTTTTTGCAATAGATATGACTAAGCGCAGGTTCGCCTCCACCATTTCCTTTTTGGCGCGCCGAGCTTTTGCTTCCCCAATTGACATGCGACGACTTATTTCTTTGATTTCTGAGATTGGTATACCGACTTGTTTTTCTAGCTCTTCGAATTTTTCCCGCAAGACATGGAGTTCCTCGGAATGCGCCCTAAGTATAGATTTACTTCCTTCTTTTCCACGCATAAGACTTCTGATCCAAAATTGATCCGATTCTCTGCCAGTAAATTTCTGGAGTACTAGGTTACGTGAAATTTTAGCTTTTTGAATGCAGATATTAGCTACCGCTCGTTCGAGGATACGAGTAACTTCAACTGTATCGCGCATAATTCTTGACAAATTATCTATTTGTTTGGGAGCCAGGCGGAGAAGCATCACTTGATCAGCTATTTTCTTTTGATGTTTTTTGAGTTGTGGAGCTCCAATTGCATATCTTTGCCGTGCTCTTAGGAAACTATTGTAACTGTTAAGAATCCCATCTATATGTTCTTTTGCTTCTTCGGGATCTGGACCTACAGGAATCGATGATTCTGATTCCGAACTTTCATCATCTTTAGTCTCAGTTGGAGGACTTAGAATAATTTCTTCCTCACCGTTTGGATCTACAAAGCCCACTATAATCTCGGGTAACTTTAATTTTCCATCTGCATATCGACCAATTATTTGAATTACTTCGTCTATTACTAATGGGCAAGATGCAATGGCAGCGACACTTTGACGGATGCCATCTTCAATGCGTTTAGCGAGGTCTATCTCATCTTGTCTGGTTAAGAGATCGACGGTTCCCATTTCTCGCATATACATACGAACCGGATCGGTCGTTCGTCCGAATTCACTTTCCACAGCTGTTGTAAGCACCGCTTCTGCTTCTTCGACAACCTCTTCTTCATCATTGGTCGTCTTTAAAAGCAAAGAATCTGGATCTGGGGCTGCGTCGAACACATCAATACCCATATCATTTATCATGTTGACCACTGTTTCTATCTGGTCAGTATCATTCATGCCCTCTGGTAGGTGGTCATTTATCTCGCTGTATGTCAGGAAACCTTGCTCTTTTCCCTTGATAATTAGGAGCTTTAGCTCTGTTTGTTGGGTCTGAATATCCATTAAGATAGGTATACGTTCTCTAGATGTGCTACCGAAACCGATTAAACTCCGCATTATAGCATGAAGGGAATCTTATCTTGATGCTTTTTACTGGCTTCCGCGCTTCACACGCAGTTTTTTACGACGGCTGTACAGGTCAGAAAGTTGTGCTTTCTGTTCTCTACCCAATTTTTCGATAGTTGAACGCTGTAAAATCTTGTTGATCGTTGAATTTAGGGTTTGTTCCTCGATCGAAAGAATTGTTTCTTCAAAAAAAGCCTTGAGATTATCACTGTCTAGGAAGTGTTCTTTGACTGCTAGTTTTTTTAAAAATCGAAACGTGTCGTTTTCGCGGAATCGTTCCAACATTGCAGGTCCAGTAATATCAGGATTATTTTTTGCAATTTCATGTATTTCCACCAAAA
>CAYFJI010000160.1:0-3563 GCA_964343365.1 uncultured Acidiferrobacteraceae bacterium | reverse complement strand
AAATCGCAGGGATTACAAACAAACCTATGGAGGAAGCAAAAAGAATAGAATTGATAACCAGAGGGCTTACGCCAAGTTCAGAAGGTACAAACAAAATTAGCTGAAGCATAGTAAATAGAAAGATTAGTCCAATACAATCTATGCTCATATACTATTTAGACTTAAACAGTTGATAGTTTGACTCCTATCAATTAATGCACATAAACGTACAATTAACTCTTAAGCGATTGCCGGTCCAGGAATTTCAGTTCAATAAAGCAAACAGGTTTTAAAAAGATTTAGATTTACACTAATTCATATTCACTAATAGTGGTGCAACCACAAGGGCTTCCTCCTTAAGTGGCTTAGGGGAGCAGGCCCATGCACTTAAAAGTCTTCCTAGGCATGGATACATTAACTTGTAAAAGCTGTCACTTTGCAAAAGGAAAAGTCTGTTATTAATTCATAGTCTATTTAATAGTCATGCTTCCTTTTACATTCGCTGGTCTTCTTAGCACTCCTGCACCAAGTGCCGCCTTTATAGGGATAGGCTTCATTGCTCTCTTTGGGATTATGGCCATAATCGTTGGGCCAGATTACGAAGGGTTTAATGCCCCGTAGCAAAGATTCTCAACCAATCTGAACAAAAAATTAGCCTTCAATACTCTTCTTTACTTCCAGTGAAAATTAAGTATTTACTACTGATGCGTATCTTTTGATACCTTGGCTATAGAAAGAATGCGAGAGAAAAACCTTTTATCCCCCTCGGTCTGCGGGGGATTTTTTTATACCTAAGCAAATCTGACTAGTTAGGCACATTAAAATGAAACTTTTGTCACGGCAATTTTTTTTTAATGTCAGATGATTCAATAGTCGAATAGACAATCGGAACATAAATGGGCCTCTCGCCCTTGTATTTGAGAGGCCCATTTTCTTTTCAAATCAACGCATCCAATAACGTAATTACACAATTGACATTACAGGTCCATATTCACAATAAGCTCTTAAGAAAAGAGATTCGCTGGGCAAATGCCTCTCTTGCCTCGTCGATATGAACGTCTACAAGCTGTTTTAAATTGCAGAATGGGAGACCTTACCGTCTTGCTGGAGAATGTGGGAAAGCCGCACAATTTATCCGCAATACTTCGTAGTTGTGATGCAGTTGGCGTCCTTGAGGCCCATACAATCTCCGAAAAAGGCAAAACAAATACTTTCAACAGCACAGCACAAGGCAGTCAGAAATGGGTCCATCTAAGGGAGCACCTCAATATTCAACTTGCCGCAAAGGAATTGAAATCAAAAGGATTCAAGCTATATGGCACCAACCTGGGAGTAAATGCCAAAGATTATCGCCTTTGTGATTTCACTGGCCCAACTGCATTTATCTTAGGGGCAGAGAAATGGGGTTTAAGCGAATCAGCAACAGCATTAATGGATGAAGCTATTTTTATTCCTATGCGAGGCATGGTTCAATCTTTAAATGTATCTGTAGCAGCGGCAACATTACTTTTTGAAGCTCTTCGGCAAAGACAAAAAGCAAACATCCTGCCTTCTTCTGGAGAAGGCCTAGATAAGGATTTATATAACCAAATTATTTTTGAATGGGCTTATCCCAAAGTAGCCAGATGGTGCAAAAAGAAAGGTCTTCAATATCCTCAAATCAATGAAAGCGGAGAACTAATAGAGAATATTCCAAGGGCATAAAATCACATTAGTGCTTCTAATTTCCATCAGCTCTTTTCTGAGATATCCAATCTTCTAGTCCATCCCCTAAAAAAGATAAACCTAATACCAACACAAACATAGCCACCCCAGGGTATAACGCAGTCCACCAAATACCTGTAGGTAAAGCCGAAAGAGCCATATTTAAGTCACTTCCCCATTCAGGTACTGATTCAGGCAAACCTAATCCAAGAAATCCAAGGCTTCCTAGCACCAAAACAGCATCAGCTGCATTTAATGTGAGGACTACTGGAATAGTTGTAATAACGTTGCGAAATAGATATTTGCGCATTATCCAAGTTGGCTTCGCTCCAATTGCAATGGCAGCCTCAACATAAAGTTCGGATTTAACTTGTGCAGTTTGATTCCTAACTACTCGAAAGTATTGAGGGGCATAAACAACACATAGAGCAACTGCCGCATTGGGTATTCCTCGGCCTAGCAAAAATGCCATGACTACAGACAACAAAAGCACGGGCACTGCATATAAAGTATCCATCAACAAGACCAGAGTTCTATCGGCCATACCGCCTAAATATCCACTCAACATGCCCAAAGGTACTCCAACCAAAACAGCCATTGTTACTGCAAAAAAAACCACTTGTAGCGCCACACCACTTCCCTCTAGAGTCCGTACACAAACATCACGTCCAAGCCTATCTGTTCCGCACCAGTGGCTAAAAGAAGGTGGGGAATAAATTGGATTTTCAAGCCCAAGGTTTGGATCAGGTAAAACCCCTAATTCAGAAAGAATTGGGGTAACAATTGCGACAATCAAATATATGGTCAATATCACAATCCCCCAAAGAGCCATACGGCTAGAAAGATTCTTCTTTCCAACAAAACCCTTCACAGGCTTAAGTTTAGAAGCTTACCTAACTCTAAAATTAACTTAGAAAATAGAAATATTGCCCACAAAAAGCTTAAATGTTATTGTATAGAAATTTGAAATGGAATCAAAAAAGAACGGCCTCACAGTTGGTGAGCTCACTATGGCCATTGGCGCATTAATTATCGCAGCTCTGATATGGGCCAGTATTACCAAAAAAGAAGAGGCTCAAAAAAGCTTTAATATAATTAATCATGATGCTATTTCTTTCAAAAGCCTAACCACTATGTAATTAGATGAGCCCAAGGATTTATTAAAATTAATTCATAGATTGAAGTTGTCAAGATATAAAAATGCTATTGAAGATACTAATTTAACTTTAAAACTGCCATGAATGCTTCTTGAGGCACATCAACCTTTCCCATAGCTTTCATTCTCTTTTTACCCTTAGCTTGCTTTTTAAGCAATTTCTTCTTACGTGAAATGTCACCTCCATAACATTTAGCCAAAACATCCTTACGCATCGCACTAATACTTTCACTTGCAATAATTCGACTCCCAATCGAAGCTTGCAATGGAATCTTAAATTGTTGCCTGGGAATTAACTCTTTAAGCTTTTCAACAAGTCCTTTCCCAATAGAGTAAGCCTTTTCACGATGAACAATAGTAGTGAGAGGATCAGCCTTTTCTGAATTAATTAAAATATCTAATCTTACTAGTTCATTACGTCGATAACCAATTAAATGATATTCCATTGATGCATATCCTTTGGTACGACTTTTCATCTGGTCAAAAAAGTCTGTCACCACTTCCGCTAAAGGAATTTCATAAGTCAAGGTCACTCGATCTGTCGTAATGTATTTCATATCAATAAAGTCACCACGACGTTCTTGGCAAAGGCCCATAAGAGTGCCGTTGTAATCATTAGGGGCATAAATTTCCATCCGCACATAAGGTTCCTCTATAGATTCACGTTTTTGAGGGTCAGGCAATGTAGCTGGATTATCAATCATCAATACTTCTCCATCAATCA
>CAYFJI010000159.1:0-3648 GCA_964343365.1 uncultured Acidiferrobacteraceae bacterium | reverse complement strand
TGTCTAAAATACTTGTATTTTGTCGTTCTTATTCCAACTTTATCATGAATTGATTTTTCATCATATGGAATTGTATGTAAGTAAATTTCTCTTTCCTCCCAATCTGTTTCCTTTAACAAGGGAACTAGGCTTTTACCATCCCTTCGTAAATTATCTGATATTCCTATTATGTCTAAAATCGTTGGAAAAATGTCAATATTTGATACCTGATTCGATATGATTTTATTTTTTGGTAAATTATTTCCTAAAAATAACATAGGAATTCGAATAGCTTCATCAAATAATGTTAGTCTGAAAAATGGTAATCTAGATCTTTTTTGATAAGGAGTTAAGCCTTGATTAGCTTTTTCCAGTTTTTTATCCCTAATTTTATTACTCAATCCTGAAATTATTTTTGCGCCAAATATATGAGTGGATTTTGGCATAATTTTTTTACCGAGTTCTAACTCTCTTTTAAAATCAGGTTCAAAATCTGAAAATTCTAAACCTCCTTCCGGAATTATTGCACCATGATCTGCTGTTATGATGACCACTGTATTTTCTAGATTTACTTTATCTACAATCTTCTTGATCCAATTATCAATTGAAGAAACCACTTTCTCATATTTACTGCTACCATATATCTCATCATCAAATTCTTTAGGCACATTTAAAGGATCATGCAAATCTAATGGATGTAAATAACAAAACCAGGGTTCTTTCATCTTGTCATTTTCAAATAAATTTAGTATCTTTTCACCCGTACCTTCGTCTAAGTGTTCGATCACTGGAGGAGTTCCTTTAAAGGATTTAACATTATTTTCAAAATTAAATCTTAATCGTGCTAAAGCTGTTAAATCAGGTACCATCCCATAAATATGAAATCCATTATTTTTTAATATATGAATATAATTAACATCACTAATTTGAACTTCTTTCGCTCTAGTTCCAGTTCTGAATGGAAATAAACCACTAAATGTTGAATTTAGTGCAAGTGTTGTTCCATCTGCACATGAAATACATTGTTCAAAATATGTTCCTTTTTCTATTAATGAATCTAAGAATGGTGTTTTTGATGTTTTAAATTTTCCATATAATTTGTCTGCTCTTAATCCATCTATTGTAATAAATAAAATATTTTTGTGCATATTTTATACTTCTTCATCTTTTATCCATGCACGTATCATTAATCTTTTTAACTCTTCATCTTCAAAATCTTCAAAACTTGATCTTCCATGCAAAATTCTATGATTATTAAAAAATAACATATCATTAATCTTAAGATCATAATCTACAATATTTTCTTCTTTTTTACTAAATCTATCAAAAACATCTAATGCAGAAATCTGTTCTTTTGTTAGTGGACTATTTTCAATCAAATGCCCTTCATCTATATAATTTCTCAAATACCTACATCTTAATTCTCCCTCAACTATTTTGAAAACTGGCTCATTAACTGTAGGTGATTCCCCTTTTTCATACTCGCCTCTTTTATCAAAATAGAATTTTTCATAAAGGCATTTCAGATATCGTTCATCTTTCTTTAGGATTTCATTATGAATTGTATATGTGCTGACAAACTTACTAACTCCACCTTCTTTTGCTGGTCTTACACAAAACAATCCTATATAATCAGGCACATCTTCCCATTGTGGACTGTCTGTATGGTATGATCCACCTTCTTTTGTCTGATGATATCGACCTCCTTTTGCCATTGTTTTCCCAGAATCTTTTATTTCAACAAATTTTTCTTTGTGAATATTCTGTACATATAAACTTCCTAAGCATTTAGAAATTATCTCATAAATATGACGCATTTCTTCTTTTGAAAACGTTGCAAATACTTTCCCATCAATTATAAAAAATCCTATGCCCTTATTCAGGAATTTATTTTTCAATCCATGAATTTCATTTTTTAAAATTGGACTTTTTGAATTTGAAAAGTCTTTATTAGAAATATTCCTCTCTAATTCTTCAATAGATGCTTTTGATAATTTAATTAGGAATTTTTCAGTATTCTTTTCCACAGATTTATTCCATGCAAGATTTTCATCATTTATTATATCTTGAACATACTCTGGCATCACAATCATTAGATTCTTAAATGAGTTTACTTATAGTTTTCTTACAAATATTACTTGTATTTGGGTAATGAATTCAAATGAATGTTGAAAAAAAAAATCTAATAATAATTTGTATAGATGGTGGAAGATTAGATAGGGCACAAAATTCATCAATTTACAAAAAACTTGAATCTCGAGGAATATTCTTTTCTGAAACTATAACTTATGCCCCATATACAAATTCTTCAATTCATGCATTGATTAGTGGTTCATATGGATACAGAAATGGATGTGATAGCTATTGGCATTCAGTTGCATATAGAGATAAACAGTTTATTCCACTAGCTGAATATTTTCACCAAGACAATTATTTTACATATGCGGACATACACTCTGATTTAATTTTACCAAAAACTGGCTTTGATAAGTATGAGATTTTTGATGAAAATAATGTTGACTTGGAAGAACGTCATACTGGATTACTAGAAGAAATGAAAGAAAAAAATAATCAAGGGAAAAATTTTTTCCTTTATCTTCATTTTAGTAGTATTCATACAGGAATTATGAATTCGGTTTTGAAGGTGTATGATAATTTTAGTGACGAATATTTTTCTAATAAGAAGATCAATGAAGAAAGATATGATAAATATTTCAAAAAATCTGAATCTTATTTGGAAAAAATCCAAAATAAAATATCTGAGCTAAATTTATGGAACAATTCAATTATCTTGGTTTTAGCTGATCATGGAATCAGCATTGGAGAAAAATTTGGTGAACGAGGATATGGTGCTTTTTGTTATGATTACACAATCAAAACTTTTTCGTATTATCTTTCATCTGATATTAAACCTCAAAAAATTCAACATCAAGTACGCCATATTGACTTTATGCCAACAATTATTGATCATTTCAAAATACCTCTTAACACATCAAGCGAAAAATTTGATGGAATTTCACTTCTTCCGTTAATCCATGGACAAATTTTTCCTGCATTACATGCTTTCACTGAAACAGGTAATCCACTGAAAAATAAAGCTCCTCCTAAAAAACCAAATACTAAATCTATTAGAACATCAAATTGGAAATTAATTTTTAATGAATATGATGGCACAAAAGAGTTGTATGATTTAAAATCGGATCCTAATGAAAATGTAAATCTGATTTCTCAACAATTAGAAATCGAAAATGAATTATGGGAAAAACTAATGGAACATTTATGATCTTATTGCATTCATAAATCGATCTTTAATCTCTATAGGCGTTAACTCGATTCTTTTACCGATACTACTTTTTCCTTTTTTGATTTTTATATGAATCATTATTGGTCCTTTTACTTCATTAATGATTTCGAGTGTTCTTTTCAATTCTTTTCTATTATTCACCGAAAATACTTGATAATTTGTCACATTGGCAATATCTGAAATTGACATTTTATTGGAATTTGTAGGTTGACCACCTGTTGATTCATGACTATTATTATCAAATACAAAATGAACTAAATTTTTTGGCTTATGACTTCCAATTGTAACCAACGAACCTAAATTCATCAAAATATTTCCATCTCCATCAAAAACGAACACACGTTTTCTTGGATTTTTCAATGCAA
>CAYFJI010000158.1:0-3710 GCA_964343365.1 uncultured Acidiferrobacteraceae bacterium | reverse complement strand
AGTTATGGAAAAATCAAATGACTCAGGATTACGACATATTGCTAGATTAAGGCAAGCCACTATTGCTATAAGTGATGAAGACCTAGATTTTGCGGATGAGTTGCTTGAGATTAGTGAAATAGTTGGATTTGAGTCCCGTTATCACGAATTGCGTGGGGATGTATGGGTAATGCGAAACGAAGATGAAAAAGCAAATAGAGAATATAACTTAGCGTTGGAATACGAAGCTACTGGGTCGATAATGAGTCAAATATTAGAACGAAAACTAAATGATGTCTCATCCTTTAAAGATGATAAATAAAGCTTGAATCATTTTATTAGCTCGTAAAAATTTATTATGATGTGGGTGATTTTATAGAATTTGGTTAGAGAACGAACGCCAAGTAAGTTACGGACATTTGACCCTGATGTGGTTTATCGTTTTTTTGTGACATTTTAATCGAGAAGATAAATTATGCTACCCGTCGTTGCAATTGTAGGTCGACCCAATGTTGGAAAATCAACTCTATTCAACCGATTGACTCGAACTAAAAATGCAATTGTTGATGACCAGCCCGGTATTACACGAGATCGAATGCATGGAATTGCAACCTTCGATGGCAAGGATTATTTGCTGGTTGATACAGGAGGAATGGCAGAAGGGATTGATGAAATTGATTTGAAAGTTGCGTCTCAGGTAGAGCAAGCGCTTGACGAAGCAGATGCTGTCATATTTTTGACTGATTGCAGAAGTGGCAGTTTAAATGCTGACCTCGAGATTGCTCAGCGTCTTCGGGAGGCGACCCAAACGGTATTTGTAGCGGTCAATAAAACAGAAGGATTAGAACCTGATATTGCAGTTTCAGAGTTTCACGAGTTGGGATTAGGAAGGCCATTTCCGATTTCTGCAAGAAAAGGGTCAGGAGTGCAGTATTTGATTAAATCAATGGCTGGCGATTGGCCTAAGGCAAATCTCACTAGAACAGGGGACTTTCCTCGCGTAGCAATTATTGGCAGACCTAATGTGGGAAAATCTACATTAGTGAATTCCTTGTTGGGAGACCAGCGAATGATTGTAGCTGATCTGCCTGGCACAACAAGAGATAGTGTTTCTATCCCTTGTGTACTAAAAGGCCAGAAATTTACTTTAATTGATACAGCTGGTGTTCGTCGAAAATCTAGGACTAAGGAATCCATCGAGAGATATTCGGAAATTCGGACCTTACAAGCTATTGCAGGGTGCAACGTGGTTATTTTGGTATTAGATGGGTATGATGGAATTGCCCAACAAGACAAAACAATAGCTGGGTTAATTATTCAATATGGACGAGCAATTGTGTTAGCGGTAAATAAATGGGACAAGCTTGATTTTCATGTAAGAACTCAACTAGATAAAGCTTTAACTCGTGAGTATTCATTCTTGCCAGAGCATGATGCTATTAAGATTTCTGCATTATATGGCAGTAATTTAGGATCATTAATAAAAGCAACAAAACTAGCTTACAAATCTGCAACAAAGAATCTACCGACAGGACAGCTAAATCGAGTGCTCGCGGATGCTGTAAAAAAACATCCTCCACAGCGAATATCAGGCAGGCTTACACAGCTCAAATATGCGCATCAGGGTGGCCGAAACCCATTGATAGTAGTCATTCATGGTAATTCAGTTAATCGGTTATCTCCTAGCTACAAAAAGTATTTGGCAAAATATTTTGCAAAATCATTTAATTTAATGGGCTCTCCAGTGCGAATTGAAACACGAGCAAGTGCTAATCCTTATAGTTAAACTATAGAGTTAATCGTCTTCGTGAGATTTTTGTTCAGGTGATTTAACCATCTGAAGAGTAATCCGATCTGATCTTTTTTTTACATGATCTACAGTTGAGTCGATGGAGCCATCTGCTATTTGAGTCCTTAGTTTTTGTCCAGGCCGAACCGTATTGGCATGAGTTATTAATTTTCCATTATCTCTGTCTGTTAGAATTGCATATCCTCGATTTACCGTATGATAAGGGCTTAAGGCACGAAGTCGAGCAGACGCAGATGAAAGCCTATTAACTTTGCTTTCTACTAACATTTGACTTGTTAATGCAAAACCTTCTCCAATTTTAGTAACATGCATTTGATATTTTTCAATTATAGATTTTGGAGATAGATTACTCAATTTTTGATGCAATATTAAAATTTTGATCTCATTTTTTTGAGCAATAGTATTGTATGAGAAAACATGACGAGAGTTTATCGAATGTAATCGCTGTCGATGGGAATGTAAAAGATCGGATGGGTGACGTATACGAATTGACAAGCCGTCAATATATTGGGAGTACGATTGAAATCTGGATTCAACTGAGTTTTTTAAACGTCGATTATATGAGGTAATTTTTTTTACTAACTCCCAACCATCTGGTGTTGTAGCTTCAGCTGCAGCTGTTGGAGTTTCAGCCCGGAAATCAGCAACATAATCTGAGAGAGTCACATCAATTTGGTGACCAATCCCTGTAACAATTGGAATATTACTGGAATATATTGCACGAACAACAAGTTCTTCATTAAATGCCCATAAATCTTCGAGTGAACCGCCTCCTCTAGCCAAAATCACAACATCGCAGCGTTTAGTTTCATTTGCTACGGTTAGTGCACGTGCTATTTGGGGTGCCGCCGTTTCACCTTGAACAGTCACGGGGAATATTTGTACATTAGCTATCGGATAGCGCCTTTTTAAGGTGCTTAGAATATCTCTTATTGCAGCGCCAGACAAAGATGTAATTACGCCTATACAGTCTGGAATTTTGGGTATCGGTATTTTATGTAACTCATCAAACAGACCGTCTCTATAAAGTTTATTTTTTAGTTCTTCAAATTGTCTTCGCAATATTCCTTCGCCGGCAGGCTCAAGAAATTTAACAATGATTTGAAATTGACCACGAGACTCATAAAAGGAAGGCTGACCTCTTAGATGGACAGCCTGCCCATCTTGAAGAGTGAGAGATCGGTTAGAGCCTACTCCTCGAAAAAAAGCGCAACGAACCTGTGCATTCTTATCTTTCAGCGTAAAATACAGGTGACCTGAAGCGGGACGTGCGAGATTTGAGATTTCGCCAGCAATCCAGATTTCTTTATAGTTGCCGTCAATGAGATTTCTTATTTCTCTATTGAACTCTGCGACTGAATAGATCACATCTTCCATGGATCCAGATTATCGTTTCTAGCGGAGAAGAGCAATAGCCTTCATGAATTCGTTAGTAGTAGTATTGTTAAAGAGTACTAAGTAAAATCAGTTTTGGAAATCTAGTGGTATATCTAATAATTTTTTTGCCGTTAATTTTTAGATTTTTAGTTCTCAATTCTAAATTATTGACTTCTCCATTTACCACGGCATAACTAAACCTTATACTAAGGTTATGAATATTGCTGAACTCGCACTGACTTTCGATGACGTTTTGTTAGTTCCAGCGTTGTCTGGAATATTGCCGAGTAAAGTTGATTTGAGCGTTCAAATTACTAGCGGTATTTCTCTTAAAATTCCTTTTTTATCTGCCGCTATGGACACTGTTACTGAAGCTAACACTGCGATTGGTATGGCGCAAGCTGGTGGCTTGGGAGTAATTCATCGAAACATGAGCCCAGGGAAGCAAGCGCTGGAAGTAGCTAAAGTAAAAAAATTTGAAAGTGGAGTGATCATTGATCCTGTTTGTGTGCAGGATACCGCAACGGTTCGAGATGTCGTAGAA
>CAYFJI010000157.1:0-3738 GCA_964343365.1 uncultured Acidiferrobacteraceae bacterium | reverse complement strand
CGGTGATGCTTTGAACGAACGGGCCACGAAACCTGTCCCCTCCCGTAATACGAGTCTTTGCAGTTGTAATCGGAATAAACACCACGTCATCTTGGTCTCCCCCCCAGGGAGTCTCGCCTTTTTCACCTAGTAACCCGATTACCATAAACGGCACACGCTTAATCCGTATCATCTGGCCAATTGGATCTTCTTCGGGAAATAGTTGTGTGGCAACTGTTTGACCAATAATTGCAAACTTCGTTGGGGAGCGCTCTTCTTGAGCAGTAAATGCACGTCCACTTACTATCTCCCATCCTCTTGCCTCCAAATATCCAGCACCAGCACCATAGATTGTTGAAAACCAGTTTCTGCTACTATTAATTAATTGTGCTGAGGTTCGAATAGTTGGCGCTGCAACTAGAATCGAATCACCCTCTTCTTGCAATGCACGGGCATCTTCTTCTGTCAAAGAAATGAGTGAACCAGCGCCGCCCCTGGCTCCACTCGATACACTGCTGCCATTGTTAACAAAAATGACATTGGAACCAAGTGTATCCATGACGCCTTGTATTCGCTGTTCAGCTCCAGCGCCAACCCCGACCATCGCAATAACAGCAGCAACACCGATAATAATCCCTAAAGTCGTCAAAACCGTACGCAGTATGTTTGAACGTAAAGAGCTAAAAGCGCTCCAAAGTGTGTCAGAAAACTTCACAGATGCTGTGTCCCTAAATCATTCTGTCGATTTCGATCGCTCGTAAGACACCCATCGCGAAACTCTAATATTCGCTGGGCGAAGTTGGCGACTTCCTGCTCATGAGTCACTAGAATTACAGTAATACCCTGATCATTTAGATCGCGAAAAAGATTCATAATCTCCTGTCCAGTTGTAGTATCTAGTGCGCCTGTGGGCTCATCTGCGAGCAGCAGTGATGGACGATTTACGATGGCGCGAGCAATAGCAACTCGTTGCATCTGTCCGCCTGACAATTGCGTCGGCAAATGATGCGCTCGATCAGAAAGCCCTACCGCGTCAAGCGCCTCACTAGCTCTTTGTCTACGGCTTTCACGCTCAATAGCTCCATACATCAATGGCATCTCCACATTACGCTGGGCATTCATGTCTGGCAATAGATTAAACGCTTGGAAGACAAAACCAACTTTGCGCTGCCGTACGCTTGCCAACTCATCCGATCCAATTCCACTGATATCTTCACCGTCTAGTTCATAACTCCCACTACTAGGGGTATCTAAACAACCTAACAAATGCATACATGTCGATTTTCCAGAACCTGAAGGCCCCATGATAGCAACAAACTCTCCTTTATTAATTTTTAGATCTAGATCACGGAGGGCATGCACCACTTGAGAACCCACCATGTAGTCCCTAGAAAGGCCCATGGTTTGAATAATAGTTTCCACGATTAGCCTCTCACTACTTCGTCACGACACTTTCGCCTACTATTACTTGATCGCCATCAGAGATTTCACCGCTTATTATCTCTGTCTTGTTGCCATCTGATATCCCGATCATGACACTTACCGCTTTTGGGCCATCTGATCCCATAACCCAAGCCACAGCACGTGCTCCCCTAGAGGCAGAAGACCCGGCTGTTAATTCGCGATATTTTTCCCTCTGTTCGGCAGTTAAAATCGCCTCTAACTTCTGCTGCATTTGCTCACGTAGCCCTCTAATCGCTGGCCCCATCTCATCGGAAGACATACCGCTGCTTTGCAAACCACGAATAGCCTCACCCATTTCCGTAAATATGGTAGTTGCAGAACTCTCTTGCTCTTTAGTCAATTCAAGCTGCTCATTCATCTGCTGCATCATAGCGCGCATCCCACCGCCACCTCGCTGTCCTTGGCCACCGCTTCGACCATCCATCGACCCCCGATCATCGCTAGCAGAGACTTCAATACCGCGAGGTCGATAACGCAATGCGCTACTTGGTATCTGTAATGTATCAGCTCGATCGCCAATAACTAACTCAACATTAGCCGTCATTCCAGGCAAAAGGGAATCGTCATCATTACGACTGCTGACAATAATTACATAGGTGACTACATTGGAGGTCTCAACTGGCTGTTTTCTTATTTGATACACACTACCGCTATAGGCTCTTTCCGGATATGCATCAACTGTGAACCGCACCTTTTGGCCTTCACGGACCCTTCCAATATCAGCTTCATCAATACTGACCTCGAGATTAATCTGGGTAAGATCCTGCGCAATGGTGAAAAGTATAGGAGCCTGTAAGCTAGCTGCAACAGTTTGCCCGGGATCAACACTTCGACTAATTACAATCCCCTCAACTGGTGATCGAATAATAGTATTATCAAGTTCAGTTTTGCGTTCGCGTAAACCAGCAATACGCGCAAGCAATTGAGCTTCCGAAATCAGCATTTGTGCTTTTTGGCGCTTGATTTGCGCTAGCAAGCTTTCGATCCTTGCTGCTGCTTGGTCACGACTCGCAAGTGCGCGATCAACAACACTTGCTGATACAGCTTGTCGATTGAATAGCGCTTGCTGCCTTTCTAAATCCTGCTCGACTTCTTTAAATCCAGCTTTGGCACCAGATAAATCCGCTCTCAGCTGCTCTAATGATGCCTCCTGCATCATAACGCTAGCCTTTGCTTGAGCTAAGTCAGCCTCCGCAATTTCTAATCGCGCTTCAAACGGTGTCGGATCAATAACTGCAATGACATCATCTTTTGACACTCGACTGTTATAATCAACCAATACTTCGGCCACTTGTCCAGATACCTGCGAACCCACATCAATCACTAAAACTGGGTTAACTTTTCCTGTGGCGGATACAAGAACCTCCATTGGTCCCTTTGTTACCTTGCCAAAACGATATACGGAATCCGTCATATCATCATCTTTGACAAAAAAGTAGAGGCCTCCCAGGGCCAGTATTAAAACGAGGCCTGCACTAAGAATTCTTAAACGCAAATCTCTCTCCCAGCAAGCCAGTAGCCTTCTGACACTACGTGATTTGTGTATTCAAACATTTAAATCGTTCCGAATGCTGTAAGTCCTTGCTTTTATGTCGGGCCGTGTAGGAATCGAACGTACAACACGCCGATTAAGATTCAAATGGTTTAAGGTTCGAATATTTTACAATAGGCACACTTTAAACGGGTTTTAAATTTTAGCCGAATTCGCTCAGTTTTCTGGATAATTGTAGAAAAAATCTATCGCACAAACTGGAAAACAAGACAAAAAATACAATCTTATAATTTATTGTTTTAATCGTTTCTGGTGAGCCGCACAGGAATCGAACCTACGATCCGCTGATAAAGAGTCAGTAATCCTTTTGACCAGTTTTTTTGCAACTACAATGATTCCAAAGAATCAATCTCCCAATTAGTTTCTATTTTGCCCTTATTCAATGACGTGTTTAGGTGTTTTAGATTCTTTATTGAGAGAACTTTAGAGGTGTTACTGCGGTAGAACTTCTGGGTGGTGGATTGTAAAGCATGGCCTAGTCTTTCTGATACTGTCACTAGTTCATTTTTATGTCTAGTAAATTTACGTAAACAGAATCAGCTTTTTATAACCTTATCTCCTCAAGTTATGGGCGAACGATGCTCTTTAAAGTGTGTGAGTGAATCTAGCCAATATCAAATCAGCTAAAAACAATCTTGGTCTGTAAAATGCAGTAAAACAAGAGTATTATGAAGCGAATTCCACAAGCTGGACTAAGTTTCCGCAAGTATCATCTAGAACAGCCATTTTTACCTCGCCCGCAT
>CAYFJI010000156.1:0-3784 GCA_964343365.1 uncultured Acidiferrobacteraceae bacterium | reverse complement strand
GCGATTCAGAGGAACGCCAGAAGGTAGCCATCTACGACTATGCAGAGAAGAACGGCTATGAAATTGTGCAAGGTGCGTATGATCAGGCGGTAAAGGGGTCTGACTTTACAGGCGAGAGAGAGGGATATAAGTCCCTGCTTGAATACTGCTTGGCGAATGATGTGCAAGTTATTCTCTGTGAGAATGCAAGCCGATTCGCAAGAGATGTGATAGTGCAAGAGTTAGGCTACAGAGAACTAAAGAAACTTAACCTGACCTTGATACCAGTAGATGCACCAGATTACTTCTCAGGCGACTCGCCAAGTCTAACCATGATACGCCAGATACTAGGTGCGGTTAGCGAGTTTGAGAAGTCAAACCTAGTCAGCAAGTTGCGTGGGGCGAGGGAGCGAATCAAGGCGGAGAAAGGAAAGTGCGGTGGCAGGAAGTCACTTCAAGAACACTTTGGATATAAAAAGTTTATGCGTTTAGTAAAACGTGCAAAGAGTCTTAACGGCTCTGGATTATCGTCACAAAAGGTGGCTGATAGTCTATGGGAAGAGGGGTGGATGCAACCAACTACGTTGCGTCCTTTAAACAAGTCGCAAGTCAGGCGATTAATTAAATTAGGAGAGGAAACATGAACACACAAGTAATATACAATTCATGCGGTGCTGAACAAGTCAGTTATACTGACCTTGCTAGGATTCCTGCAATAAGGAAGTCAGCTACGCATGAACCAATCCAACACTACAAAGTAGCAGATGCAATTAAGCGTACACTACAGTCATACGGCAACTACGAAATTACTGAGGAGACCTATGGCATCTCACACAAGGGGGCAAGATGTTTCTCCCTGCTTAGGCTGAGGGATGACAATTCTCGTAATGACTACGATACAGTCTATATATTCCGCAACTCCAACGATATGGCATTCTCATTACGATGCGGTACAGGCGGTGTAGTGGGTATCTGTAGCAACATGATGTTTGTTGCAGAGTATGAGATTGCAGGGGCGAAGCACACCAAAAATATCATGGACACATTTAATGATAGGGTGACATCGTTGAATAAGAAACTGCTTGACCATACCAACTCGATGCACAAGAAGTATGACTTGTGGAAAAATACTGTTATAGGTGGCAAGCTATCTGACCATCTTATAATGGAAGCTGTACGCAAGGGTGCATTGCCTAAGACCAAGATCGACAAGGTAGACGGCGAGTGGCGTAAACCAACTTATCAATACCAAGCTAATCCTAATAGTGCATGGACATTATTCAATTCCTTTACCCATATTAATAAGGGGCTGAACTATGTCGATCAGATATCGAGGACGCAAAAACTTCATAAAGTATTCGATAATTACTTTGGAAGTGGCGAGACTCGACAGGTTTGGGAAGATCGGATATAATAAAAAAAGGGGGAGTTACCCAAATTTTGGGTACTTTTGGGTAACTTTTGGGTAACTTTTCCTAAGCAAAATACAGTATAAGTATATAATATTATTAATATATTATATATTATTATTATTATATTTGGGTATTTGGGTAGTCTCCGTTGCATCTGGCGAGGGAGACACTATACCTACATATACATATGGGGGAGTACCCAAACACCCAAAAAGTGGCAAAAACAGGTGTATTCGTTATTAATTTCAACGGGTTACCTTTTGACTAAACTACCCAAAAAGAGGTCAAATTTGACTACATTCGTTAGAATCACGTGTGCCTACTGTGGTCACACCAGAAAATTACCAATATTTAAAACCAACGATGAGGAACACACATGGTGTATCAAGTGTTGCAAGACATCAAAGTTTAACTTTGGCACACAAACTGCATCTAAAATAGAGGGCATAAAATTAAAGGGGCAACATGGTTAAAGTTTATTTTGAAGGTAAAGGGACATCAGAATGGGTAGCAACATTTGCTGATGAGGAAACATACATTCAATGTTTACCAATTCTTGGGGAGAAAATGGTGACTGAGGGTTGGGAATCTGTAACTGAATCTATAGATGAGGGGCAACATGACACCGCATGAAAAACTTAATTTCATCCAGAACATAGTCTATGAATTACTAGAAGGCGAGGCAGGGCATGAGGCATTCATTGATGACCTTGCCAACACAAAGTCACAACTACAGGAAATACTATACGTCATTGAGCGAATAACACCTACGCACTCTGATGATCTCGATACTGTAGTTGATAACTTCAAGGGCGTGGGGAGTACTAAAACACAATACCATGTATTTTGTGGTGATGATGAGGATTATGGTTATCCTTATGCACACAGATATCATGAGCCAAACTCTGATAGAGGGGCAAGCGATGAAGGATGGGAAGACGAAGACAGCGTACATGGAATTTAATTAGGACTAAAATGGTACTAAAAAGATCAGTAATGTTTTGGATTGTATACAGCTACGTATCTTACTTCCATCTGTGGAATAGGTTTATTGTAGGTTTATTTTAAGAATGGCAGATTATGAAGTTGAAGTCACACTCAGGTACACAACTGAGGATAACTATAAAGGAGCAATCATTAAAATAAGGGGGAAAAATGAACGATCAAGAAAACATAAAAAGACTACAGGCGAGGGAACTAGAATGGGAGGACGTAAGAAAAAGAATGGAGGAGGGGGCAGATAAAACCACAAAGCGTTTGTTCAATAAAGTAAACTCCCATCTCCAACCAAAGAAAAATAAAACACTCCGCCCATCTATGCAGATATGGGAAGAAAAATATCCAGACTTGATGATGCTAGAGCCACGTGAGATATACGACAAGGCAATAGTAGGAGTCGTGGAGCGTATTAACCTTACTGCATTCTGCTATGACACACAAGAAATACTTAACATTTTGGCAGAGCCAGAGTATAGGATGACTCCAGAACAAGCATTAGAACACTTTGAATTTAACATCAGAGGATCATACGTAGGCGAACACTCGCCTGTATTCCTTGATAGAAAGGTGGACTTATGAAAGAAATGGCACAAGTTTTGAAAGACTTAAAGGCAGAGTTAAGGCTTCTAGGTGATGCCAAAGCAGAGTATGAGCAGTCAGAATATGAAGAAGAAGATGAGTTGATCACACAAGGATGGTGCGAAGCACTAAACTTTGCAATTAGGAAGATCGAAGAAGCAATGGAGCAGTCTCAGAGAGCAGAGGCTGTAAACAGCATGACTAACTACTTATTAACAGGCGACAGGGGGACACATGGAACTGAAGAATCTAACTAACAATTCAACAGATTATCTGGACGCATACTGCGATGCCGAAGTGGGTCATACTAATTGGGCATATAAGGAATTTGAAGATATCTTAGAAGATATTGGAAAAGATGTGCATGAAATAATTGTTATATACAAAGAACCAGAGGAGTAGGCAGATGGAAAAATGGCAACACCAGAAAAATAGGCACACTAAGGCTCTGCATGAGAAACAAGCGGTGGAGTGGGATAAGAAGACTGAGAGCCTATCATTCAAACTACACCCATTAAACAGGCGAGAAGGTCAGATACGATCTCACTTCCCCTGCGGTCACCACATAACATTTCCATCCAGACCCTGCCATGAAAAGCAGAGGGATGAGATGCTAAAAAAGGGGTTAATATGAAAAGACTTTCAGACATGAGCGATGAAGAAATCCTCAAGGAGTTAAAAAAAAAGCCAGAGAAGTGGACGTTCAAAACTCACGATGAGTACATGGAAAGACTCAATGAACTACACAAACAAGCAGGGATGCACAACTATGGTAAAAGTAGCAGAAACTAAGGTGTGTCTGGTATGTGGCGTGG
>CAYFJI010000155.1:0-3789 GCA_964343365.1 uncultured Acidiferrobacteraceae bacterium | reverse complement strand
ATAGTTTTGCACAAAACAAACCATCTCTTTCTGGCTTGAAGGTCCGGTAATTGATAGTCTCTGGCTTCTTAACTTCCCCATAGGACCAAGATCTAATCTTGTCTGGAGATGCAATTCCTATTCGGATGGAATCAAAATCTTCATTTTGGTCCATCTTACGTACTATGCTAAAAAAATCTTTCATATAATTTTCCTAAAAATTTCTGCGCAATGGGCTGAGTGAAAAATATGTAACAAAATTTTTATCTCTCTTCTCTAGTCTCTATATTAAGACCAAGTGCTCTAATCTCTTTTTCAAGCACCCGAAACGACTCCGGAAGTTCAGCTTCCATTCTATGGTCGCCTTTCACGATGTTCTCGTACATTCTAGTACGACCCGCAACATCATCAGATTTAACGGTTAACATTTCCTGAAGAGTGTAGGATGCTCCATAGGCTTCGAGTGCCCACACTTCCATTTCACCAAACCGTTGACCGCCAAATTGAGCTTTTCCTCCAAGAGGTTGTTGCGTAATTAAGCTATAAGGGCCTGTAGAACGCGAATGCATTTTATCGTCGACAAGATGATTTAGTTTCAACATATACATGTAGCCAACTGTTACAGGACGATCAAAGCGTTCACCCGTACGTCCATCAAACAATGTAGCTTGTCCATTCAAGGGTAGTCCTGCTAGCTTGAGCATCTCTTTTACTTCACTTTCTGACGCTCCATCAAAAACCGGGGTCGCAATAGGCATACCTGCAGAAAGGTTTCTTGCAAGCTCAAGAATTTCGTTATCTTCCAGCGAATCAAGATCTTCTTGACGTCCTACACCGTTATAAATGCGAGAAACTTCTTTTCGAATCTTATCAACTTCGATCTTTCTATCGAGCATCTCCCTAATTTGGCGTCCTAACTCATAGGCGGCCCATCCGAGATGGGTCTCCAAAACTTGTCCAACGTTCATTCGAGACGGAACACCCAAAGGATTTAATACAATATCGACAGTGGTTCCATCTTTCATATGCGGCATATCCTCTACCGGCACGATCCTTGAGATAACCCCTTTATTTCCATGACGGCCAGCCATCTTATCGCCAGGCTGTAGACGCCTTTTCACTGCAACAAAAACTTTCACCATCTTTAATACACCTGGTGCTAAATCGTCACCAGCTTCCAATTTTTTTCGCTTTTCCTCAAATCTATCGTCAAAACTAGCACTTTGTGACCCAAGCTGTTTTCGGATAGTATCTAGATTCGTATTTGTCTCCTCATCCCGCAATCGAATTTCAAACCATTTTTCACGAGGTATATTCTCAAGTATTTCATTAGTTACTCGATCCCCCGCCTTTAATCCATCTGGACCTCCTTGGACTACTTGATTAACAATTAATTTAGCTATGCGGTCATATACATCATCCTCAACGATACCTCGTTGATCATGCATGTCCTTTCGGATCCGGTCTAATTCTTCGGACTCATTTGCCAGCGCTCTCAAATCCTTATCCAACCCGTCACGAGTAAAAACTTGAACATCAATAACCGTACCAGACATACCTGAGGGCATTCGTAACGAAGTATCTTTAACATCGGATGCCTTTTCTCCAAAAATTGCACGAAGCAACTTTTCTTCAGGAGTTAATTGTGTCTCACCCTTTGGTGTTACTTTTCCTACCAAAATATCTCCAGATTGGACCTCAGCCCCTATATAAATAATCCCAGCTTCATCTAATTTACTTAGCGCTGATTCCCCCACATTAGAAATATCTGGCGTTATATCCTCTGGACCTAATTTCGTATCACGCGCTACGCAAGAAAGCTCCTCAATATGTATTGAGGTATAAACATCTTCTTGCACTAACCTCTCTGAGATAAGAATTGAATCCTCAAAGTTATAGCCATTCCACGGCATAAATGCTACGAGAACATTTCTACCTAGCGCCAGTTCACCGAGATCAGTAGACGGACCATCCGCAAGAATATCACCGCGTTTAATACTGTCGCCAATATCCACCAAAGGTCGCTGGTTAATAGTGGTGTTTTGGTTCGATCTTGTATATTTAACAAGATTATAGATATCTACACCAACATCACCTGTATCAACTTCGTCATCATCAACTTTTACTACGATACGAGATGCATCAACTGAATTAATAATTCCTCCTCGTTCAGCTACTACTACAACCCCAGAATCAGTGGCAACCCGACGCTCCATTCCTGTTCCTATTAATGGTTTCTCACTCAATAATGTTGGTACCGCTTGTCTTTGCATATTCGATCCCATCAAAGCCCTATTAGCATCATCGTGTTCAAGAAAAGGAATGAGAGACGCAGCAACCGAAACGATTTGCGAGGGAGCAATATCTATATAGTCAATTTTATCGGGTGCCGATAAAGTAAATTCGTTCTGGTAACGACACGAGACAAGATCGTCTTCCAGTATGCCTTTAGTGTTTACTCGCGCATTTGCTTGTGCAATCACATGCTCACACTCAGCAATTGCTGATAGATAGTCAATTTCTCCAGTCACCTTACCGTTTACGACACGCCGGTATGGTGTTTCAAGAAACCCATACTCATTGGTCCGTGCATAAACAGAGAGAGAATTAATTAAACCAATGTTGGGGCCTTCCGGCGTCTCTATCGGGCAAAGTCTGCCATAGTGCGTTGGGTGAACATCCCGAACCTCAAAACCTGCACGCTCTCTAGTTAAACCTCCAGGACCAAGAGCTGAAACTCGTCTCTTGTGAGTAACCTCAGACAACGGATTTGTTTGATCCATAAATTGTGATAATTGACTCGAACCAAAAAATTCTTTGATCACAGCCGATACCGGTTTAGCATTAATCAGATCCTGAGGCGTCAAATTTTCTGACTCAGCCATAGAAAGTCGTTCTCGCACTGCTCTCTCGACTCTAACCAATCCCACTCGAAACTGATTTTCCACCAACTCTCCTACTGACCGCACACGGCGATTCCCTAAATTATCAATATCGTCTGTGTTACCTCTACCATTTTTTAGTTCAACCAACGTACGAATTACATCAACTATATCTTGCTGGCTCAATATACCTGGGCCTTCATCATTGACTCGACCTAGCCTACGGTTCAACTTCATGCGGCCAACAGAAGAAAGATCATAACGCTCAATATTAAAAAATAGATTACGGAATAATTGTTCTGATGCTTCCTTTGTGGGTGGTTCACCAGGTCTCATCATACGATAGATTTCGAGTTTTGCTTCATTCGCGCCATCCGTTGGATCTATTCGAAGTGTGTCAGATATGTAGCTACCATGGTCCAAATCGTTACTGTATATGGTTTCTAGACTCTTCACGCCAGCTGCTCTTAGAACACCAAGCAATTCTTCTGTTACCACATCATTCGATTTTCCAAGCAGCTCTCCTGTCTCAGCGTCGATAAAATCATGCGCCAAAGTTCGACCAATGATAAATGAATCTGGCACTTGAATAGTCTTAAGGGTTGTCTTTTTTAGCTCACGTACATGCCTCGCTGTAATACGTCTTCCTGCCTCAACAATTTTTGATCCAGCAACAACTATATCGAAATCAAGTTCTTGACCTCTAAAACGTTCCGGAACCAGATCCAACTTCGCACCTTCTTCCCCGATTGAGAAATAGTCGTTTTCAAAAAACAATTGGAGAATTTCCTGAGTGGTATATCCTAATGCCTTAAGAATAATTGTCCCTGCTAACTTTCGTCGCCTATCAATTCGAACATATAGAAGATCTTTTTGGTCGAATTCAAAATCCAGCCAGGATCCCCGGTAGGGAATCACCCGGGCGTTG
>CAYFJI010000154.1:0-3797 GCA_964343365.1 uncultured Acidiferrobacteraceae bacterium | reverse complement strand
GCTCTTGGGGTAAGCCAATCTCCGGAAATACTCATTCCACGAGCTGCTGCCGCAAATTTAGGCGGGGTTTCATCGACTAAACCTGTCGATCCGAGTTGCCAAAAACAAATAAGTAAGCCAACAAAAAGGATCAAACAGATCCCCTTCATCCGCTCTCTCATAGGTAAAACTACTTTCACTTGAGAAATTCCCAGTAGGTCAGGTACCAAATGTTTCCTTGGAATTTATACCTTCAATCAACCAAGTCTCAACTCGTTTTGCAAAGCCATTATGAGAGGCTGATTCTTCGACCCAGGATCTACATTGCCGTCGATCAATCTTATGTATAAGAGAAGTAGCGTCAGTCATAGCAGCAACATCATCTGGGGTAACTAGCCAACCAGTAACTCCTGATTGAATTAGCTCTCCTGGTCCTCCACGGTCGTAAGCAACTACAGGAACACCACATGCCATAGCCTCAACAACTACATTCCCATAGGCTTCATTCCATTTCGGAGTGTTCAACAAAGCTCTACAGGCTCTCAATTGCTCCTGCAATTTTCCTGTAGGGAGAAAGCCTCTCCAATCGATTGTTCCAGGAGGGCAAGTCGACTCTACGTATTGAGCATAATTTTGGTCTTCAATTAATCCCCAAACCAATAATCGATCCCCAAGAGCCGCGGCGACAGCAACAGCATCTTCTAATCCTTTCTCAGGAGCAACTCTGCCAGCCCATCCCAAAGGCCCACCACCTTTGTGTTGAAAATGGTAATGGTCAAGGTCAAAGCCATTACCTACAACAACTGGAGCAGAAGAAAGCTCATAATCAGATGCTTGGCTTTCTGTATGAAAAGCCAAGCGCAAAGGATCAGATTTCGACAAGTCACCAATCAAAGTTTTCATCACCTGAGAAACTGCGCCCATGCTTATCAGATGAAATAAATCAGCATCTACCCGAGGCGTAAGCCAAATAGGCAGCCAGTCGTAACTGAAGTTAAGAACTGCATCTGAGGATTTCCCAAGATCAAGAGCTTGCTCCCAAAGTCCCAACAGAACTCCATCAGGAGGAATAACAACTGGCGCACTAACTTCACGATGTTGCCAACTTGGCTGGTCTATGCCAGAGACATGCTTGATCTCAGCAAGAGAAGAATCAAATGGGAGAACAGAGCCTTCAGGCGCAAGCAAAGTGATCTTGTGCCCTAAGGATAAAAGACCTTTTATCAATGAACAAATTGTCAACTCCACACCACCTCCTCGTCCACTACCCAAATACCCAATTGGAGTACTAACTAAAACAAGGTTCAAAGTCGATGATTTCATTTGCTAGTTAGTCCTTTCTAAACCTCTGAAGGAGATACATTTGGGAACCAAATACGACGACGCTGGCTAACTAAAAGCACTGATATCAGAACCAAACAGACGCCAATCCACTGTAAAAATTGCAATCTTTCACCGAGCCATAATCCACCACTAGCAAGAGCAAAAACAGGTGTCAGGAAAGCAAGAGTACTAAAAGTTGTAAGTTCCTCTCGATTAGCGAACCAAAAGAATAGGCCATACGCCAAAGCACTTCCAAAAAGACTGGCATATGCCATCAATCCCCATTCAAAAGAGGTCCAGTGCGGCCACAATGGCCAGCCATCCTCAAATGCATGCCAAATAATTAACGGGATACTTCCCAGGGACATGTGCCAACCTGTTACAGCTACTGGATCACTTTCCTTACAGGCAAAACGTATCAAAACCGTGCCAAAAGCCATTGCAATTGCTGCGGACAACATCCAAACCTCTCCATTACTCCAAAGACTGGAAATTGAGGTTGGCTGCCCCATTAACCACCAATGGCTAAGCAGCTCTGGTGGAGCACCTAAGCAAAGTATTCCTAAAAGGCCAATTACTAAGCCAACCCAACCAATTGGATTAATTGCATCACCAAAAAGACTGCGGGCAAGAAGCGCGACCATTAAAGGCTGAGAGTCAATTATTACAGAACCAAGGCCAGCCCCAGTCTCTGTAAGACCGCGAGCAAGACACAACTGAAAAAGACTTGCATCAACCAAAGTAAAGAGCAAAAACCACAACAAATCTCCTTGTGCAATGGCCAACCGACGTCCCAAGAAAGGCACGGCAGCAAGGAGCACAATTCCTGCTGGCAACAGTCTTAATGAAGCAACCATCAATGGACCTGCCGAGACAACCAAGGGTGCCATAGCTGCCATTGCAGTACCCCATAAAGCAAATGGCAGGACCATCAGCAACCAGTGCCGAAGTAAATTCATAGCGTCAGCAAGTCACGCTCCTTTTTAAGATCTAAGAAATAACGCACAATCAAAATGATCTGGCCTTTGAGCCGCAAATCCAAAAAAAGGATTGCACGAATAATTATTGAGGGACCAATCAATGGTGCTACTCGCAAACTTGTCCTCAAAGCACTAAAGCAAATTGAAGAAAGGGAATACCCTGCCCTTTTGCTTCGAATCGATAGCCCTGGCGGGACTGTTGGCGATAGTCAAGAGATACATGGGGCTCTGATAAGGCTCCAAGAAAAGGGGTGTCATGTGGTTGCAAGTTTTGGGAACATCTCAGCCTCTGGAGGAGTTTATATAGGTGTGGCGGCAGAAAAAATAGTCGCTAATCCAGGAACCATTACAGGCTCAATAGGTGTAATACTTCGTGGGAACAATCTCTCAAAGCTTTTAGAGAGAATAGGAATACGCTTTGAAACTGTAAAAAGTGGCATTTTCAAAGATATTCTCTCACCAGATCGAGCTCTCTCAAATGAAGAGAGAGATCTTCTGCAATCGCTAATTGATAGTAGTTATGACCAATTTGTTACTGCCGTTGCAGAAGGACGTCAATTATCCATTGAAAAGGTACGTGAATTTGCTGATGGGAGAGTTTTCACCGGCAGCCAAGCAAAAGAGCTTGGATTAGTTGATGAGCTTGGGGATGAGGATCACGCAAAACGACTAGCAGCCAAGCTTGCTGGTCTAGATGAGGAAAAAACTCGGACAATCACCCTTGGGAAACCTAAGAAAAAATTTATGGGCTTACTCCCAGGAGGAAGAATTTGTTCAAACATTATTAGTTTGATTAATTTCGAAATATCTAACAATGGTCAAATACTTTGGCTTTTCAAGCCTTAAGCCATGAATCTATCAGTAAAAAGCGAGGGGCTGCAATTAAAAGGTTTAAGAGGTGCAACCACAAGTCAAAGCAATGAAATCGAAGCAATCGAGCTTTCAGTAACTGAGCTCGTCGAGGAGTTGGTTCAAAGAAATAGGCTTAAGCCTGATCAAATTGTTTCAATCACCTTTTCAGTAACATCTGATTTAAATGCTTGCTTTCCTGCTTCTATTGCAAGACGACAACCAGGCTGGGAAAATCTAGCCTTACTGGATTGCCAACAAATGTACGTAGCCGGTGATCTGAGATATTGCATTCGCATAATGGCTCATGTATTTCTCCCTATCAATCAAAAACCTCAACATACCTACCTTGGGGAAGCAAGCATGCTGAGGCCAGATAGATCACCTAGCAACTGACACCTAATTACACCACCTCAATCAATATCCTTGATTCAATGGTTAAAAGGAGAATTGAATTTCCCTGAATTTAAAAATTCAACCACACGCTCAAACCTCATAAGATGCCTTTAAATCAATCAACTTTTTCAAAAAAAATTATTTCTACAACTAGTCTCTTGATTGGTTGCATAGGTGTATCCATATCTTCAGAAGGGATAAATGCCCCAAAAGCACTTAGTACTCCCGCCATGATGGAGTTTCGTTGGGAGCAAGATGATAATTACAAGA
>CAYFJI010000153.1:0-3802 GCA_964343365.1 uncultured Acidiferrobacteraceae bacterium | reverse complement strand
GCCCCTGGTTGTGGTCCAGGTGGTCGTGGGTTCAAGTCCCATCGTCCACCCCATTTTATTTACTCAGTCTAAACTTTAATCATTTGGTTATAGGTTGATTGGTATAGCTGATTGTTTATTATTTTTAACTAATCCTTTTAAAAGAATAACTGAGTTTTATTTAAACTTTAATTAAGTTAAGGTATTTAGTAATAATTATTTATTTGGGGGGGGGCAGATATGTCTGATTGGCAAAATATAACATTAACAACAATTGATATTAAGGATGACTACGAAATTTTAGATATTGTAAATGTAACTGTTGCTGGAAATACATGGAAGGATGAAGCAAAAGCACTTGGTTTAGATATAGAAACTGGGTGGATGTCATACGGAGATGTTTCCACTGTTTTTACGGTAGCTAGCTCAACGCTTAAGTTTCAAGCTGAACAAATAGGAGCAGATGCTGTGGTTGGCTGTGAGTTTGATGTAGGTTTTGATAGTGAGGGACCATATGTAACTGGTTTCGGTACAGCAGTTAAGATTAAATAGATGGCTACATAAATGATTTGTCAAAGTTGTGGAGCTAATACTAAAGATGAATCCATCTGTGAGTATTGTGGTACAAAAATTGCCATAGTTGATGTTAGCGATGTTCTAGTAGAAGAAGAATCAAAGAAGGCTAAAATTTTAGATCTAAAAGGAGATCTAAGCTATATTTTTAGCAACAAGGATGATGAGCTTCAGATAACCGATAGGATTATAGAGAAATCTAAAGACTTTTTGGAAAATGAGGATCTTAAGAGGGCCGAATTTCTAGTAAATCTGGGACTGAAACGTCAAGAAGATGATCAAGTATTGATTCTTTTGGCTGCGGAGGTAAATGCTATGTATGCAATTAAAACTTCTGGATCAGTTCAGATGGCCAATATAAAGAAGAAATATATTAAAGAGTCAAAAGAGCATCTAGATAAAATAACATCAGACTCACTAAAAAAGGGTAAAGAAGACATACTTAATATGTTAGATGTAATGGATGGAACGAAAGCTAGCCAGTTTGATCAACCAGGCACTATAAGTAGTGGTACTGCAGGTTGTGCAACAATATTTGGGTGGATTATTGGAGCTATATTTATACTTAGTTATATAATAACTATGGTTGGTTAATAAGTTGTATTTATGGCTATTGTTGATGTAATAAAAGATGAAACTGGCTCAGATGAAATATTCGTCTGGAAGTACCCTAATGAGTCTATAAAATTTGGATCCCAACTCATTGTGGGTGAGGGACAAATTGCTGTTTTTGTTAAGGGCGGTGAAGCTCTAGATACTTTTGGACCAGGGACTCATACATTGACTACAGGGAATCTCCCCCTCCTTGAGAAGATTGTAAATTTACCTTTTGGTGGAGATACACCATTCACAGCAGAAATTTGGTTTGTCGCAACCACTGTAAAAAGAGATATGAAATGGGGTACTTCAAATCCAATACCTTTAATGGATAAATCAATAGGCTTTCCAGTAAGTTTGAGAGCTTATGGGAAATGGGGTTTTAAAATAGATGATCCAAGAACTTTCTTGATTCAATTTGTAGGTTCTCAGGATTATTCAGATGCACAAAAAATTTATGACTACCTTATAGGTGAAATATTGCAGAGATTATCAGATCTTCTTTCTGAGAAGGTTAGAGATGGAATGGCAGTTCTCGAGATTAATGCAGAATTAAATGAGTTGTCAGATGAAAACATGAAAAATATTTCAAAAGAGTTTAGTAAATACGGATTGGTTGTTTCAAACTTCAATATTGAAAATATAAACATACCCCAAGATGAGCTAAAAAAGATTCAAGATGTATTTACAAAAACCTTTGAAGCAAAAGAGTTTTCTAAGGTTGATTTGAATAAGAATTATGCTGCAATAAAATCTTTTGAAATCCTTGGAGATGCTGCAAATAATGAATCAGACAGTGGTGTCGGAGCTATGATGACAGCCGGTATTGGTCTAGGCGCAGGGCTTCCTTTAGGTCAAAAAATGAGCCAAGAAATGTCGGTTGATCCAGGAGAAAGCTCAGCTAATAAAGAAATGTCCATTACAGAAAAATTAAAGCAGCTTAAAACTTTACTCGATGATGGTCTGATTTCAGAAGAGCAATATAAAGATAAACAATCTAAGCTTTTAGAAGAACTTTAAATGCAGAAAATTTTTGGACTCATAGCCTTAGTTGCTGTTTCAGCAATTTTAGCGATTTCTATTATCCTTCAGCCTGATAAGATTTCTTCTTGGGTCTTTTGGAGTCAATTAGGATGGTTAATATTTCTTGTAGTTCTTAATTTGCTTGTATCGGGCGCATTCTTTTCTTCAGGAGATCTTGAAAATAAACACAGCAAAAGATCCATTGGCATTCTTCCTGCTTTAAATATCTTGGTTTTTATTTATTCACTAATAAGTGCAGTACTTCTATTATTTAATATCTATCTAGATTCTTCATTTATTAGTTCTTATCATCTTGTTCTTCAGATAGCTTTTGCTGCTTTCTTTATGATTACTGGACTTTTTGTCTATTTGACATCTAAAGGGGCCGAAGTTGATTTACCTAGCGATAAAAGAAGAGAGGATTTATTGCATGATCTAAAATCACTAGGTGTAGATATGAATTTATCAGAAAATCAATCATTTTTGGATTTGGTGGAGCAGATTAAATATAAAATGCCACATCCTAGCAGCATTGATAAAGATTCGTATCTTGAAATAGTCAAAGATATAGAGGGGCTTTCTAAATCACATAGCGATGAAATAATTAGAAAACTAAATGACATTCAAAGGAAAATTAAAAAGGTTGGTTAGTGAATCAATTTATTGGAAAGAATGTTTTAGTATTTATTTGTTTTTTTTCTTCAAATGTTTGGTCATTATCATCCTATGAATGCTACGAACTAGACGGAGCTAAGATCATTGCCGAAGACGGCACGTATCTAGGCACTCTAGGTGACAGCTATGAATCCGATTCTATTTACAATGAATACAGTGATCACGGCAGCACTTATGACAGTGATAGCATCTGGAATGAGTATACCGATTACGGCAGCGATTATTCTAGTCAATCCCCCTTTAACGATTACGCTTCCGATCCGCCTGTCTTACTTAAAGATGGAGAGGTTGTGGGTAAACTCACCACAGACCCTTATGAATACGAAGGTGTGGATCCGAGATCAGCGGGTAAAGATTGTGGATGGTCGGACTAGGCAAAGTTTTGCAAATGCTTAAAAAAATCTTTTTCACTATCATTTAAAAAAGATACAGATGTAACTCCTTTTAATCGAGCTTGATCCTCTATAGACTCACCTGTTAAAACTTCACCTAGAGCTGTTAATGTTGATATACCCATTTTTAGTCCTAAGATTCTTGCACCTTTGGTAATCTTAATCAGTGTATAAGTTTCCGTACCCTTAAGACCGTATTTTCCCTCGGTTTTTAGCAATCCCCAACCAAGATCTTTATGGATGTAAACGTAGTTCTTCAACTGACCTTTTGGTTTACTTAAGACACTATCTGAGAACTCTTCGCTAAATAATTTCTCAATTTTCCCCCATTCACTTTTGGGTAAAGAGCCAGGTAAATTTGCAATATAATCATCTTTTTTCATATATCCATCATAAAACATTGTTTAATAATTAAGGAAATGATTTATAAAAAGGTAAGAAAGATTGTAATTATTTTTAATAATAGATAGTCTTATCCTTCTTTTTTATTCGATCAGAGGATATCTAATTGAAAACAGATATAGAAATAGCAAGAGAGGCAGAGCCTAAAACTATTGATAAAA
>CAYFJI010000152.1:0-3852 GCA_964343365.1 uncultured Acidiferrobacteraceae bacterium | reverse complement strand
GCTCAGCTGCGGCGGTTGGCGTAATGCCTAGGCGCGGACCATTTTCCATCTCGAAACGTTAAGAGGGTAGAACTATTGCATGCTCCCAGCTTGGCGCAATGCACAAGAACAAAACAATGAACCGTAAACAAATGCTGAAAGAAGCCATTGATGCAGCATCTCGGTTGCAAGCTGGCAATTCAGAGCAGCAATGACAATTACCAAGCGTGGTGCACAACAAACAAGCATCAAGGTACCGCCTGGGCTTTAAGCATACAAACAGCACCATTAAATTCCAACATTAACTGAACTTCTACAGGCTGATCAGGTTGCAAGCTTAAAAGCAACTGTTGAGTATGTTTGAAACGATTTAAAGGACTTAAATCTGGCTGTA
Source organism: uncultured Acidiferrobacteraceae bacterium (assembly GCA_964343365.1). GTDB lineage: Bacteria > Pseudomonadota > Gammaproteobacteria > Arenicellales > UBA868 > CAJXWH01. The sequence goes on along the minus strand of CAYFJI010000152.1, from coordinate 3,479 downwards.
GATTCCAGGTGAAGTGATCTGAAACATCAGCCTGGCGCCAGCTTGCACTAAGCACACGTGCTATATGCCGTTGAAGGGATGGATTAATAAGGCTCAATTCCACACTCAAAACATGAGTATTATTGCTCTGAATCTGAGACATAGCCTCCGATTGATCTGATCGTAAACCGCCCTCTTGATTCTGAAGAGGGTCGAGCCAAGCACGTAAACTAAACTCTTGAATTGGATCAAAGCAATTTTCTTGAGAATCCGTACCCACAACCTTGATTGGGAAAAGAGTTGTGTGAAAAAATGATGCGAACGTCATGATAGGAACCAATAAGTAAAACCAGGCAGAGACACAAGCAAGCATGAAGTTTAAATTCATTGTCAAATGAAAAATGGGAAATACCGGCAGAGCTTTTACAAGCTCTGCCGGTTAATTAAATGACAAAACTCAAAAGTACGTGCAACAGATATTTGCTCAAGTAGTTGAATTATAAACCCAGCCCCCCCAATTTCTTAATTGGGTGTAATTGCGTAAAAGGATTTGTCCATAAGGATCTTTAATCGTAAAGTTGCCAGTGGCATTATTGTAATTAACTATCGAGCGTGCGTGACCGCCTACTCCGTAAGAAACTACCTTGTTGCTATTAACAAGTGCAGACAAGCTGGCTTGATTAAAACTTCCTATAGTATTTGAACTAGTGTTCAATCCTGTAACGTGTCTGATACCTGCTGCTGTCGAGCCCCAACTGATACCGCTATTTTGTTGATTGCCGATGCCGTAATAATTGGTAGCCGTGGCTTGACCAATGTTGCCTGATTCATTGACCTGTGCATAAGCCTTTTCAGCTAAAGCAACCCAAAGCTCATTATTACCAGCAACTAATTGTTTCCCATTAGTACCACAATCTGCATGGATGTATCGACCTGCTGCATTAGTGGGCATCCAACGATCAACAGTCACATAATCGACCTTGCCATTAGTATGGAAGCGGGCACTCCATGTGCCATCCCCATTACTTTTAAACATGTTGCTAATCATTCCAGGTTTATCATTGGCTGTTCCAGCCAGCGCTGAAAGGAAGTAACAAGTTCCTGTGGAACCTTGATCAACATCATTCGCACTAACACCAGACTTAAATAATGTGCCGCCTGCTCGTGTATATGTAGCCCCAGCCATGCCAATCGCTGGTCGATCTGTGCCTAAAAAATGTTTGCCAATCAGCAGATTTAAATCTGTTTTATTAGTTCCAGCTGACAAGTTGCCAAGATTATCGCGTATGCTGTCTGATCCTGTGTACCATTGATTGCTAGTGTCAGAGAAGATAACCTTTTCAGAGAGAACCTTAACATCTTGAGCTACATTAGTTGTGTTAATAGCTTTGTTCCAAAACTTCTTGAGGTCTATATGCTCAGTTGCGGAAACACTGCCATAGTCTCCAGCACTCTTAATAATGCCGATAACATCATTTCTTGAAAGATAGCTATTGGTTTTAATTGCATTGAGAGCAGCATTTTCAACACTTGAGTCAGTCAGCATATTCTGCCAAAAATTCTCAAGTTTATCTGCTTTACGAGAAATATTCAATTTGTAAGCGGACTGCCCATGCCCCCAAGGCTGTTGCTTGTAGCTATAAACCCTTGCATAGTAATTACCCTTGCTGAGATTTTCCAAAATGGATTCACTCTGACTTCCAGACTTGTCAGACCAATCAATAAGATTGCCGCTGGAACCGTAAAGCGCAACTCCAATATTTTGCGTCAGGCCAGTTAATGAGATGTCAATATCTCCAGACTTGCCCACAGTGAATTTATACCAATCATTCTTGTCTCTTACACCTTGAGTTGTAAACCCAGCAAAGCCATTCACGATTGCATCGCTTCTGTAAACCACCTCACCAACATCAATTGCATTCCAACGTGCATCACCTCTATCAAACCGCCAATGCTCATCAGCCGAGTTAGTCGTATAGTAATTTTTACAGTTATTTGAATAGTATCTATCCCCAGTCACCTCATCCCGATCATACCGCGAATGGGCAAGTCGGCTATTAACCTCGTTAATCTCAAAAGCAGTGGTATTGCCATTCGCAAAAGTACCTGCACCATCCTCTCCAGATCCATTATCCCCTGCCTGAAAACCAGTAATAAGGTCACTTCCTAAAGCATCTTGCTTTTTGGATTGACCGGTGGCAAGAGCATCAGAACAGCTCATATCGCCCAACCAAGGGTCATCCATTAAAGAGGAGCCTAATTGCTGAGCAGAAGCAGAGCCTGAGAGTTCTTCTACTCTCCCATCAAACCCATAAGCAGACTTGCCAGAATTAGCAAAATCTTGTCCCTTACGGTTTGGATCAGTTGATAGGCCAAGAAACTCAACCGAAGAATCAGTTTCAAACATTTGTCTAAATGAGTAATGTGTTGCAAGGACTTGTCGCCCTCACTTCACACAATCACTCAGAATTTGCGTGAGATAGATGACTTAACTCACAGAGCACTGTGAAGTTACTCACACCATCAATCCCGATATTTTCAAAAGCGATTAAGAGGACAGATATAAATCCTTAGGCTCCTAACAATTGTCAGGGCTAATCACTGACAAGTGCTGGCTCCTTATATGCAAGCCTTGATTAAGCTCATATAAAAGTGTGATCAGGATCACACGCATGAATATCACTTTGTGGCCTGCCTATTCGACACGGCCTATACACAGGCTTCTGGACCACTGCAAGATCCTTTTTCTGCAACCAAAAGCAGTAAAGCTCAGGCTTTGCAAGGAATAAAAAAATCCTTAGATAAATGCATGAGAGCAAAACAAGAGCAGTCAGCTCCACGACGCAACTACTTCAGCCAACTGCACTTCAGCTGCTCCTGAGCCATCAAAATGAACCAGAAGCCCCTAATAAACTACTTGTCGCTCTGCACAAAATGACGATTTAAACGATGAATAGAAAATGAATGATAGAAGGCCTATAGAAAAAATGATTCCATAGCTCATGTAAAATAATAAGAGAATGCAGCCCTTCAAAGATGCTTATGCACAACGATCAGCCACCTGAATCACGGTCGTCGTTTCTCAGTCACAACAATCGGATCAGGCCACCAGTGAACTAAACAAAGAGCCACACCAATGCCCAATGCAACGTCAAGAAAACGTACCAAGGACGTAAACCAGACCTGATCAAGATTGCTGGCATTAACCACAATCGTTATAGCGATACGACCGAATCTCTATGCACTTAGATGAAGTCGTAAAGCACTACATAAGAGTCCCAACAGCAGCATACTTATCCCGAAACCAAATAGATTATTGGATAAACATATGATCTGTATGGCACCGAGGATCACTCCGAAAAAAGTGCCCAAAAACCGGCGACAAGAAATCTGCCAAGAATCCTTAATCCCAGATTCGGTGACAATAATGGTCGTAATCACTACCCAGTAAGGGTCAGGAAGCCTTAAAGTACTAGCCAGGGCTATGGAGAGAACTAAAG
>CAYFJI010000151.1:0-3891 GCA_964343365.1 uncultured Acidiferrobacteraceae bacterium | reverse complement strand
ATTTCATATTGGTGGTGCAGCCACTGCACAAGCTGCAGCAAGCAATATTGAAGTCAAGAATAGCGGAACAGTGACATTTAATAGACTGCGTGTCGTCAAAAGAAGTGACGGCCGCAATGTAGTAGTATCTAGATCTGGAGAGCTAGTCGTTAAGGATAATCATGGAGTGGATAGAGAGCGGTATAAGCTACCTTATGGAGCAGAATTAGGTATTAATGATAACGATGAAATAGAAGGTGGTCAGGTCATTGCTACTTGGGATCCACATACTCACCCGATAATCTCTGAAGTTTCTGGAACGGTATCTTTTTCAGATATGATAGATGGTGTCACTGTTACCCAGCAGATTGATGACTTGACGGGATCGAGCACATATCTAATCCTAAATTCCCAGCAACGTCGAGGGTCAGCTCGTGATATTCGACCTGCAATTGACATTAAGGATAGTCGCGGTCGGGCCAAGACAATACCAGCCACAGACGATACCCCAGCCCGATATCAAATGCGGGAAGGTGCAACCGTTTTAGTAACTGATGGGTCCGAAGTTGAAAAAGGTCAGATTTTAGCGCGTGTTCCGAAGGAGGTATCTAAGACTCGAGATATTACTGGCGGTTTACCGCGTGTTGCGGAGCTATTCGAAGCAAGGAAAGCAAAAGACCCAGCTATACTTGCATCACATACGGGTGTTGTTTCTTTTGGAAAGGAAATAAAAACAAAAATTCGTCTCTTAATTACTGATGAGGCCGGAGTTGAGCATGAAATGCTAATTCCGAAACTATCTCAAATAAATGTATTCGACGGTGAACACGTAGAGAGAGGAGATGAAATAGTTGATGGCCAACCTATAGCGAGCGATATACTCGATTTGCTTGGAGTCGAGGCACTAGCTAATTTTATTATCAATGAAGTGCAAGAAGTTTATCGGCTACAGGGGGTGAGAATTAACGATAAACATATTGAAGTAATAATCAGACAAATGCTGCGCAAGGTTAGAATTATTGACCCTGGTGATAGCAGCTTTCTTGAAGGAGACCAAGTCGAGCGCTCAACTGTATTGGAAGAGAATGAAATTCTTTTCAATGATAAAGGTGAAAAGAAAGTTGCTACTTTTGCTCCTGTCCTTCTAGGAATAACAAAAGCGTCGTTAAGTACTGAATCATTTATTTCAGCTGCATCTTTTCAAGAAACAACCCGTGTTTTGACAGATGCGTCAATGAATGGGAAAGTAGATCGGCTACGCGGTCTTAAAGAGAATGTCATCGTTGGTCGACTGATTCCGGCCGGTACAGGCCTCGCTTACCATGAAGAACGTCGACAAAAAAGGCAAGAGTCAAGTATTGAGCAAACAGCAGCAACCGAAGATCTGGTCTTTGATATTAACAAATCAGATCAAGACAGTTCTGAAGAGCCTGTTGTCGAGGTCGTCGGGGCTTAGAATGATTTCACTTAGAATCATAGAAGGAATGGCTAAAAAATCTCGTTTTTTCTATCGTTACTTGACAAAAATCGGCTTCCTGCCTAGAATTCCGGCCCCCTACTAATGGTATTTCTGGTAGTTATCCTACTGAGATAAAGATGAGGTTTTTTATTAAATGCCAACGTTGAATCAATTAGTACGTAAGGCTAGGACTCGACAGGTTAAAAAGTCGACGGTGCCTGCGCTCGGTGAGTCTCCCCAAAAAAGGGGTGTCTGTACTCGCGTGTATACGACTACGCCAAAAAAGCCAAACTCCGCTTTACGAAAGGTGGCAAGAGTTCGTTTGACCAATGGTTTTGAGGTTACCAGCTATATCGGCGGTGAAGGTCATAATCTCCAAGAGCATTCGGTAGTATTGATTCGTGGAGGACGTGTTAAAGATTTACCTGGTGTTCGATACCATACCGTTAGAGGTGTTTTAGACACTTCTGGAGTCGGGGAAAGGAGACAGGGACGTTCGAAGTATGGCGCAAAGCGTCCCAAGTCGTAGATTGATATTGACTGTGCCTCGAAAAAAAAAGGAATTTCTTCGAGGCTAAAAGAAATTACAGAACGCTCAGTTTTTTGTAACGGTGAAAAAGGGTCTTGAATTAAAGGCCCGTATATAAGTCGCGAAGGTAACCATTCGTGGCTAGCGATGGGATAGTAAGTTCACTGTAAACGAGTTATGAAATGTACTTAACTAGCATACTAGGTAGCTTTTGCCAATTTTTTGCGTAGGTATGGCATGCAATAGTCGCTGTTAAGAGATGAATATGAGAAGCAATCAGTTAGTGGTGCTTTGTTATTAGACTTGATTTTTTGATAAAAAGTGATGCAACTTAAGTTTTTGAAGGAATAGAAAAGGAATGCCCAGAAGACGAGAGATCCCGAAACGTACTATTTTGCCTGATCCGAAGTTCGGAGATCAGACTGTGGCAAAGTTTGTAAATGTAATTATGCTTAATGGAAAAAAATCAATAGCAGAGAAAATTTTATATGGAGCGCTGGATGTCATTAAAGAAAAAGGAGTAGGCGAACCTTTAGAAGTGTTCTATCAGGCTTTAGAAAATATACGTCCTGTAGTTGAAGTGAAAAGTCGTCGAGTCGGTGGTGCCACCTATCAGGTACCTGTGGAGGTTAGACCAAACAGACGGAATGCATTAGCTATGCGCTGGTTAGTGGATGCAGCAAGAAACCGAAATGAAAAATCCATGAAACAAAGACTAGCTGGGGAATTAAGCGATGCCTCTGAGGGTCGTGGTGCAGCTGCAAGAAAGAAGGATGAAATACGTCGTATGGCTGAAGCAAATAAAGCGTTTTCTCATTATCGATTTTAATCTCAAGATCAGCATTTTGGAGAATATCACGTGGCTCGAAAAACACCTCTCGATAGATACAGAAATATTGGAATAATGGCCCATATTGATGCGGGAAAGACTACAACCACAGAGCGAATTCTCTTTTATACAGGCATATCTCACAAGATCGGTGAAGTTCATGATGGTAATGCCGCGATGGATTGGATGGAGCAAGAACAAGAACGCGGGATAACAATTACTTCTGCTGCTACAACTTGTTTTTGGAAAGGTATGGATCAGAATCAGCCCGAGCACCGAATTAATATCATTGATACACCTGGGCATGTTGATTTCACAATAGAAGTCGAAAGATCTCTTCGTGTACTTGATGGCGCAGTTGCTGTGTTTTGCGCAGTAGGCGGAGTAGAGCCGCAATCAGAAACAGTATGGCGTCAAGCCGATAAATATGGCGTGCCTCGTATGGCGTTCATTAACAAGATGGATCGAACAGGAGCAGATTACCGGAGAGTTGTTCAGCAAATTGAAGAGCGCCTTGGGGCAACACCTGTACTTATCCAAATGGCGATTGGAGCGGAGGATGAATTTGAGGGCGTAATAGACTTAGTTCGAATGAAATCTATTCACTGGGATGATTCAACTAAGGGCACTGTATTTGAAGAGCACGATATTCCAGATCAACTCAAAAGTGAGGCAGATGATCTGCGTGAAAAGCTTTTAGAGGCAGCAGCAGAGGCAGACGATACCTTAATGGAGTCGTACTTGGAATCAGGCACGCTATCTTTGGCCGAAATAAAAACAGGATTACGTAAAAGAACTTTAGCCAATGAAATTGTGCCAGTTACTTGTGGGAGCGCCTTCAAAAATAAAGGCGTGCAGGCAATGCTTGATGCGGTAATTGACTATATGCCAAATCCGACTGAGGTGCCAGCCATTCGAGGTATTGTGGACGACGAAAATCAAGAGGTTGAGCGGCTTTCGAGTGATGATGAACCGTTTTCAGCTTTAGGATTTAAGATCATGACCGATCCGTTTGTCGGCCAACTCGTGTTTTTTCGTGTTTATTCTGGAGTACTTTCAGCTGGCGATACTGTCTACAACCCAATAAAGGATAAA
>CAYFJI010000150.1:0-3895 GCA_964343365.1 uncultured Acidiferrobacteraceae bacterium | reverse complement strand
TTGAGCTGCTGTCCTCTAAGTTCTTTTGTTAAGCGACGCAAATAATCTTGAACAATTGGTGTAATGTAGGCCGAAACAACCGTGGTTGAGGTTCTCTCGTATTCGCGCCACTCTGGCGCTACTTCGTGACTAAGTACAACAGGAACAGAATTCAGATGTTCTTTAAAATAACGTCGTACTTCGAGCTCATGCACTGGGTTGACATAACTGTGAAGAAGCGCCACAGCTATCGCTTCAAATTCACCAACTTTTATATCTTGAAGAACGGTAGCTAGACTTTTTTCATCTATCTCTTCAAGAGTAGATCCATCCGAATCTAAGCGTTCAGTCAGCTCGAAAATAGCTTCTCTTGATAGCAGGGGCTGAGGTTTTCGATATCGCAAGTTATACATGTCTGCGCGGTGACCTCGTCCAATAATATATACGTCCCGAAAACCCCTAGTCGTAATCAAAGCAACCCGAGCGCCCCGTCTTTCAAGCACACTGTTAATTCCAGCGGTAGTACCATGAACAAAAAGTTCGCTTTCGGCTAGATCAGCACCAGATGCCTCGACAGCTTGGAGTACTCCTTGGACCAGATCACCAGGCGTTGACAAAACTTTTCCAATTCGGTTTGCACTTCCGGAATCTTCTACAACCAGATCAGTAAATGTGCCACCTATATCTACTCCTATCCGATTAACCAAAACACAGTCTCCATATGTTGTTTAGAGCAAAAAATATCCTGTAACTAGCTCACGATTGTTGAAAAAATCTAATTATCTCTACAGACTCGCTTGGTATTCTGCAAAATGCACAGCAGTAATGACAGGATCCAAACATAAGGCGTCCACGACTTCAGACACCTCGTGGATCATTCCTCCCCACAACGTGCACCCAAACAAAACCGCTTGTGCCTCATCTTCTTCAAGCAACTTGTTGGCAACAGGTACAGCATTTTCATGCAATTTCTTACGAAATAGGTTATCAACTTCGTCCGAAGTCAATTCAGTATTTCCAATTATCTCCTCCGTCTCTCCCGGGGAACGCATCGGGACAAAACGAATGGGTCCCACCACTTGATCCAGCCCATAGTGACGCAGATTTCCACGTAACCAATTAGCTGTTATTTTCCATGCATGCTCATCTGGACAAAGGATTCCCAATCGCAATCCCCGACCCGCAGCAGTAGCTGCCGCGGCTTGAAGTGGCCCCACAACTGGAATCCGAGTAGCACGTTGCGCATCCAAAAGTGCTGGATCTGAGCAACAACCAATAATTGCAGCATCACACCCATCCTCCTCCGCCTTCAGAACCTCACGAATTATTTCATTCAAATAAAGCGGTACAGGAGGAAGCATAGGGCCCGCCAATTCTGGTGGAAGACTTATATTACACACCTCTATTTTAGTGCCAGGAGATGCTATCTTTGACATAAAAGCCGTTCTACTCTCATGGTATAAGTCACTATCAACAGGCTCAATGTATCTTATTTTTGTCATATTACTTTCGCGACTCCCTTATATTTTTTTATTTAATTTAGTCTGAAGCCCTAAGAGAGCTCCTCCATCTAATCGAATCTCAGCGCCTGTCACAAATTTTGCATCATCGCCCGCCAACCAACAAATTGCTTCGGCAATCTCCTCAGGCTGGGCAGCTCTACCCATAGGGATAGAACTTAATCGAGTTTTCCACCATTCTTTAGGGTCATCACTCACATTTGCCATTTTTTGGTTCATCGGGGTATCCACCATACCAGGAATAATCAAATTCGCTCGAATACCCCTTGCAACCCCTTCACTCGCCGCAGTTCGAGTCAAAGCAGCAAGGCCAGATTTAGAAACTGCGTAGGCTCCAACATCTGGCTGCGACATTTGACCTAAGACAGAACCAACAGTGACAATTGATGATCCTTCAGCCAACAGAGTCCAAACAGAGCGAATACAACGCATCACGCCTGTTAAATTTGTCTCCATTACCTCGTCCCATTCAGCATCCAACTGATCTCGAATAGGTGCAGACTCTCGAAAAATTCCCGCTACTGCACATAAAATATCAACATGTTTAAAATCCTTTCGGATTACTTCAAACGCCGATTTGACGCTATTGGTATCTTTTAAATCAACTTGAATTGGCGCCGGTTTAAAATCTGAGTTGCATTCAGCAGCTACATGCTTCATTCGGTCAAGACTACGTGCTAGCATGATTACCTTGCACTGCTCAGATGCCAACTTCTTTACAACAGCCGCTCCAATTCCTGAACTAGCACCTGTAACAACAGCAACTTTGTTGTTTCTCATGATGCAAACTCTTTGTTATAGCTCATAAGCAGGAACTGGTGGAGTTGTGCCAGTGAGTGGATCAGCATCTATTTTATCTAGATCATCACGGCATCCGTTTAATTCCCAATTAAGCAATGCAAATGGTACATTTCCATCGTTCCAAACCGAGTCATGAATCTTTTGAAAATCAAAATTTTTCCCTTCGCTTTCTATTGCCTTGCCAACAAGTTTCATCAACTGGTGCTTCCCTACCTGATACGCAAGCGCCACTCCAGGGTTTCCAGCATAAAAAGCACTTTCCTTAAGAGCAGTAGCGCGATCAACATCAACTTTATCGGAAAAATGTTTGGCTGCTTCTTCAAGCGAAAGATCTCCGGTCGCCAAACCAACATCAACTTCCACCCTCAAAGCGCGCAGACGCATGAAGTTCCAAATCACAGTTCTTGTATGTGGCGCATCATCAAACAAACCTGCATGTAACATCAATTCTTCATTGTAATGTGCTATTCCTTCATTAGATCCTGAGTCGTAATATCGGCGACGCAAGGGATTCTCATGACGATAACATAAAGCAAGTTGCTGGTAATGTACGCCCTCGTGAATAATCCCAGCCCTCGGATCACGGGCATTTGCTGCATGAAAATAACCCAGTTCGAGGCCAGGATCAGGTACATACGACACACCATCTTGGTTAAGACGATATTCATCAGTCAAATCATTCGTAACAGCTAAAAATCCCATCGGGGCCAAATAATCTGGAATGGGAGCATTTAGATAGTGACCAAGGTTATTCGGCTGGGATAATAAGCCACTGTTGACATAAAAATCTCGAATTGATTGCTCATCTCTTGCTTCAATTTCGCATTGCTCTTCTGCGTTACTAGGCAAAGGAGGCAGAGGAATTGAGCGCGCCCGATGTTCCGACAACTTTTCCCAGACCAAAGACCTACAGTACTCTCTACGAGCACCAGCAACTAACTCTTCAGGATCTTCAGGCATTAGAGCTACGTTTCTTAAAAACCATACAAAAACATCTCGCCCAATGGCTGTATCCGTTTTCATTGAACCCACTCTTGTCTCTAACCATTTTCGAAAGTCCTCTGCAGCAGTGCCCGCATTTTTGGCTGCCATTGCTAGGGGTTCATGAAGATGTTGAGGCAGATGCGGCGTCAAAAATCCAGCCGACATGGCAATTCTTTCACCAATATCAGGAAATTTCCCGCCTCGAATATCTACTCCTGAAGTGAGTTGCTCGATCACAGCCTCTGCGAAAGGGGCAACTGCTGTTCCGTCAAGAGCTGAACATGCTTCAGAAAAAATTGCCGGTACATCTTCAAGTGCCTTCACCACTGAAGCTGCGCGTTGTTCTGAGAACGGTGCTGGCTCCAGTAATAAATCCATATATGGGCCCAATGCCTGATCCACCCAAAATAAAGCATCCCGCTCCCAACTTCGCAAAACGTCCAGCTCCCAATACACCCGGGACAACAGAGAACCCAATAAACGATGATCTACAGCATCACTGACCGAGAGAACAGATGGATCTATATCTTTCCAGCGTTGCATGAAAATGGCTCGCTCTGCTCTATATTTCTCCACAGCAACAGCAGAAAATTCAGGGCGCCATCCCTCGG
>CAYFJI010000149.1:0-3989 GCA_964343365.1 uncultured Acidiferrobacteraceae bacterium | reverse complement strand
GGAATCGCACATTCGTTATTTAGAAGAAGTGCGTGGTGATGTGACTTTAGAAGTTGAAAGTTTTGTATTTGGTGTTGATCAAAAACGTATTCGCATTGGCCACGTTATGAACGTTAATGGTGCTGAAAAGGCGACCTTCGAGTGCATGTTGCTTCATTTTGATACAAATGAATCTAAAGCAGTTCCTATGTGCGATAGTAAGATTGACCGGATAAAAGAATGGGAACTGGAACAATTACCGGAGTGGGCAGGTCAAAAACTTAGAGATATTCGTTAATGCACTGGTTTATGGTGACGAATCCGCCTAGATTTTTTTGCAACTGCTGATTTTCGAAATTTTTCGTGCTTTTTTAGTATAAGCAATGAAAAAGATGCGTGCTCTGTTTTTTTGTATTATTTCGGGTCGCTTATTATTGGATTGGTATAAATAAAATTACGGATATTGGATTATCACAGATCCTAACAACGGCGTTTACAGTTAATGAACACTTTATTTAATCAGTAGAGACAATTCCGGATAAAATATTTCATTCTATAACTACCGTAATCTGAAAGACCTGCAATTCGGCCAATTTCATAGCCCTTTGAATCAATAAATATGGTTGTTGGCAGTCCTCTGATATCTAGTGAACGCATTATAGCGCGATCCTTGTCCCAAAAGGATCGCAATCCTTTCAAGTTGTTTGAATGCAGAAATTCCATAATAAGTTTGGAGATTTTCATCTGGGTTCCGTGATCCACTGAAAGCATTAATACTTCGATCTTGTCTTTAGATAAAGTTTTCTGGAGGCCTGCCAGACCGGGCATCTCTTTGATACAAGGAGCGCACCAGGTAGCCCAAAAATTTAATATTATACCGTGTTTGTTGTAATCTTGGAGATCTTTTTTTTCTCCCTGCAAGGTATATAAAGCGGTGCTTTTAATTTCCTTTGCTGGTTTGGTATAACGGAATTTTTTTGGGTGCCAGTCGTTGAGACTGCAATGTTTTACTCCGGAATTAGCAGTGATATTGATGGTAGAAAAAATCAACCAAGCTGACGCAATAAAAAGTATGACTTTGATCTTTCGCATAAATTGAATATACAAGGGAAACCCTCCTTCGGCAAAACTATCGTGTTATAAGGCTGCATGCGCATGAAAGACAAAAAAAAGATTAGTAACGCTCACTCTATATGGGGGGGCCGATTTCATTCTGGTTCTTCTCACGTGATGGAACAGATCAATTCATCCATTGGAGTTGATATGCGCCTTTTTGCTCAAGATATATTAGGTTCAAAGGCCCATGCTGATATGCTAGCTGCGTGTGATATTATCTCGGAAGAGGACGCTATCGCAATTTGTAAAGGTTTAGATTTAATTGAAAAAGAAATTAAGGAAGGCCAGTTTAACTTTAAGTCAGAGTTAGAAGACATACATATGAACATTGAGTCTCGCTTATTAGAGTTGATTGGTGAACCCGCGCATAAATTGCACACGGCCAGGTCCCGAAATGACCAGGTGGCTACTGATTTTAAATTATGGGTGCGGGACGCAATCGACCGCTTAAACCAGGGTATTCTTGAATTGCAAGAGATACTTATTAATCAAGCTGACGAGCACATTTCTACTATTATGCCAGGGTTTACGCACTTGCAAATAGCCCAACCAATTGTACTCGGTCAGCATCTTCTTGCTTACGTAGAAATGTTCGGAAGAGATCGAGGGCGAGCAACTGATGCTAGGAAGAGACTTAATGAATGTCCCTTGGGTGCAGCTGCATTAGCTGGAACTTCTTTTTGTATTGATAGGGTGATGGTTTCACGAAACCTTGGTTTTGATCGGCCAGCCTCTAATTCCTTAGATGCGGTATCAGATCGTGATTTTGCACTCGAGTATTTAGCTGTAGGGTCAATTTTAGCAATACATTTAACACGCTTAGCAGAAGAGATTGTTATTTGGAGTTCAAGTCAGTTCGATTATATTAAAATTTCAGAGAACTTTTCTACTGGTAGTTCAATCATGCCTCAAAAGAGGAATCCTGATGCTGCCGAATTAGTTCGCGGTAAGGCTGGTCGAGTGTTTGGAGCATTAAATACTCTTCTTGTTTCAATGAAAGGGCTCCCCTTGGCATATTGTAAAGATATGCAGGAAGATAAAGAACCTGTTTTTGATACAGCGGATACCCTTGAACTATGTTTGTTGGTTATGGGAGAAATGTTAAAAGGCGTTACATTTAATAAAGTACGCATGAAAGCTGATGCTGAGTTAGGCTTTTCGGTAGCGACAGACTTTGCTGATTGGTTGGTGACGGAGCTCGACATTCCATTTCGCCAGGCGCACCACATTACTGGGGAGGCGGTGAAGTTGGCAGAAAAAAAATGTTGCAGTCTTGACAACTTGTCACTAACTGAGCTTCAGTCCATTAATCCAGGGATTGATAAAAGAATATATACAGTCTTATCTGCTGAAAAATCTATTGAAAATAGGACAAGTTATGGCGGGACTTCGTCTAAAGAAGTAAAAAAAAGGCTAGGCGAAGCACGTAAACGATATTTACGAAGCGTGGATTAGGCGATTTATGAAAAATAGAGGATTTTTAACCGAAAGATTGGCAGTAGTGTTTTTTGCTGTGATTTTTATTGCAGGGTGTGGAGTGAAATCCGCACCAATACAACCCCCTAGTTCTACAAGTAAGAAGAACGTTTCGAAGAGTTATTCAGGTAAAATAGTTAAACCTAGGGTTTCTAAAGTTTTCAGTAGAAAAAAATTAACTGGAGTAGGAAAATTTGATTATAAAACCTACCAGCCTCCGCAGCCGGCTACAGAAACTATAATCAAACGTTTTCCGAATGCAGAAAACTAAAATGGAAAATTTTCAATATAATAAAGGGAAACTTTTTGTAGAAGGAGTTTCAGTGATTGATATTGTAAAAGCCGTTGGGACGCCGCTCTATTGTTATTCAGCAACTGCAATTAAAAAGAATTATAAAACTTTTAAGGCTGCATTAACGAACCTTGACGCAGAAATTTTTTTTTCGCTTAAAGCAAATAGTAATGTTGGGGTCTTGGCTACTTTAGCGCGTTTGGGAGCGGGAGCCGATATTGTTTCAGGTGGTGAGCTAACACGTGCACTGATTGCTGGGTTCCCTCCTAACAAGATTGTCTTTTCAGGTGTTGGTAAGTCTAGAGAGGAGTTGTCTCGGGCGTTATCAGTAGGAATAAAACAATTTAACGTTGAGTCCGAGCCCGAACTGGATCTCCTTTCTGCAATAGCGACAAGAAGCAAAATGTGCGCCCCTGTTGCTATTCGGGTAAATCCGAATGTTGATGCGAGAACGCATTCAAAGATTACTACTGGTACTAACGAAAACAAATTTGGCGTGACCATGGATGATGCAAAACGTTTGTATGCTAAGGGGTCTAAAATGAACGGTATTCATACCGTAGGGATAGCTGTTCACATAGGTTCACAGTTAACTCAGCTCGCTCCTTATCGGAGGGCTTACGAAAAGATAGGCGAGTTGGTATCGTTCCTAAAAAACGAAGGATATAACGTTGAGGTAATTGATCTGGGCGGAGGCCTCGGCATTTCTTACCTGGATGAAATTCCACCAACCCCTTTTGAATATGGGTTGATGGTAGAGAATGTAGTAGGTGATTTAGGATGTTCTATAGGATTTGAGCCAGGGAGGGTGATTGTTGGTAATGCCGGTTTATTAGTGTCGCAAGTTATTTATGTAAAAGAAGGGAAGGATCGTCCATTCCTGATTGTTGATGCCGCTATGAATGACCTTTTAAGACCGGCATTATATGATGCCTATCACGAAATTTTTCCAATCAAAGAGACAGGATTAAATATATCATCCGTTAGGTATGATGTAGTAGGGCCAATTTGTGAAACGAGTGATACTTTTGGAATTGATCGCAATTTGCCTAAGATGGAGGCGGGTGATTTTATCGCGTTTTCAAATGCGGGAGCGTATGGGGCTGTGATGGCTTCAACTTATAAT
>CAYFJI010000148.1:0-4018 GCA_964343365.1 uncultured Acidiferrobacteraceae bacterium | reverse complement strand
CGATTCGGCCCAGCCATTGTTTTCGCATACGAAAATCAGGGGTAATTTCCAGATTGATGCAAGGTTCATTGTTTCATGAAGAATTCCTTGATTGCATGCTCCGTCGCCAAAAAAACTTACAGACACACCATTAGATTGACTTACCTGACTTGCGAGTGCGCCCCCAGTAGCTAAACCAATACCTCCGCCTACAATCGCGTTTGCACCGAGCATGCCTCGATCAAAGTCTGCGATGTGCATGGAGCCACCACGTCCTCTGCATAAGCCCGTCTCTCTTCCATAAAGTTCAGCTAGCATACCGCGAAATGAGCATCCTTTTGCGATACAGTGTCCATGACCTCGATGCGTGCTTGAGATGTAGTCCTCATCAGTTAGATGTATGCATATTCCGGCCGAAACAGCCTCTGCTCCAATGTAGGTGTGCACAAAACCCGGCATGTCGCCTTTTCGAAACTCTCGTGTAACTCTTTCTTCGAACATACGAATTTTAAGCATGAGCGAAAAAAGCTGCACAAGCTCGGTATTATTAGGATTCATCAATTGATTCCGATCGGATATTTTTGTACTCAGCCTCAGTCTCAGCTATTAACCCGATTACAGTGCCTATAGGGAGAGGTTTATCCTCCGAGGCCTCTGCAATTTGATGTACCCAACCACTGCAGTCGGCCTCAATATCCATTGCCGTTTTCTCTATTTCCATTTCAAATATTACATCACCCTCTTCCACATAACAGCCTTCTTCAATATGCCACCCTAGTAGGGCGCAATCATCCATATTAAGCCCGGTTTTAGGAATTATTATTTCATTTATCGCCATTCTGATTTAGGCCTCCCTGTTTGGAATTGCATTAAGAGTATTTTTGGCATTCATACCTTATTTTTTATCATAATTTCTGGCTAAAACCAATTAATTGAAGTGCGTACGCTTTAAAGGTGTCCTGGTATAAAGATGCGCTTTCTCAAACCCTAATCGAATTCGTTTGTGGGAGTCTGGTCGCCAGCGTTCTTTTGTCTCACCACCTTGTATAATTGTTTTAATGTTAGAGCGGTCATGGAGTACGCTGATATCTTTATGGGGAGAACCATTTACTACCAATAGATCTGCATATTTACCAGGCGTGATTGTTCCAATCTCATCTTTATGCTTGGGGATTGTTATAGAAGAGTTTTTCGTCATGCATAATATTGCTTCCATGGGAGTTAATCCCAAATAATCCACAAATAAGCCCATTTCTCTTGTATGCCATTCGCCATAGGGGGTCATAGAAAATCCGGTTTCTGATCCACAAATCAAAGTTCCACCTGCTCGATGAAATTTTGTAAGAATATTGATAGCGGAATCACGCTCTTCTTCTGCATGACGTCGACCCGCAGGTGAGATGTTAGAGATACCGATATCGTCCGCCTCGATCATGTTGACAAGTAATGTCATCGCAGGGCAAATAGGTATTTGTTTTTTGAGAACCAGATCCAATCCAGCATCATCCATATAGGACGCGTGCATGATCCAGTCGACACCAGCCTCTGCTGCATACGTTACAGATTGTCGTGATCGAGCATGAATAGTAATTTGGCGAGTTAAGCGATGAGCTTCGTCAACTGCAAGAGTAATTTCTTCTTGCCTAAACGCAGCATACTCATCAGAGGATAGTCCAGAGGCCGCTAATTTGATGATATCTACCCCTGCTTTGACTTGGTCACGAATTTCCTGAATAATTTCAGAATCACTGCGAACCATGACACCCATTGAGGATGGCGGAACTCCAATCCATAATGGAAAATTGTCTCCAATCCCCTGCTGACTAGTGAGCTGTCTGCCGGCAGCAGCCATACGTGGGCCTTGTATAAGGCCAGCGTTTCGCGCGTCTCGTACAGCAACCCCCAAATTGTTTGGACCTCCTGGATCACAAGAGGAAGTTACACCACTGAAGAGAACTTTTTCAGCATCAGCCGATGCCCTGATTGCACGATATTCTGGCGATGTATATATCGAAAGTTCTTCTTCAGATTCACATTCGCCAAAGCTGATATGCATGTGGGCATCAATCAGTCCTGGCATGATTGTGTGGCCAGCCCATGATTCAGAGACGTAGTCATTGGAAAAATAGATTTCTGGTATGTCTCGTTCGCTACCAACCCATGCAATCCGATCTTTCTCTATAACCACCGCGCCGTTTTCAATAATTTGTGAATCTTCGCATGGTAATACAATTGCGTTTTTAAGTAATTTTCCTTTCACGCTGACCTCCGTTAAATCATAAAAATGGAACGAGCGGGAAGTATTTTCCCGAGATTGGCTCTCCAATACCAATCCCTACCTCTTCATCGCTATAGTTGTATTCGTATCTGTCTGATCCGAGCCATATGGTTCCATCACCCACATATCGAGCAATAGCAGCTCGACGAGGATGATCGGTGTTGTTTGGCCCTGAGGCATGCCAGGTAAGAGAGTGATGGATAGATACTTCTCCAGCTTTAATATCTATTACTTCAGTTTCAAGTCCTTCGCTTTGTGGATCTTGAACTGGTTTGATCCATTTTGGACGTTTCTCGCTCAAGTAGGGCGTACCCGTCCCAAAGGCTGCTGGTAAACGTTCTCCAAGGAGGTGGCTTCCCACGGCCATTTGCATTGAACCATTTTCTAGATAGACATCATCCAACGCTAGCCACACAGTCACTGAATTGGGCTGTGCGAGAGGCCAATAAGGATGATCTTGGTGCCATTTGAGCTCACCCCCTGCGCGCGGAGCTTTGTATAAGGCGTTGTCTTCTAATAATCGAATTTTTCGTGATCCAATTAGTTGGGATGCCCAGCGTGCTAATGTTGGATTGAAACAGAACTGACGCCACTCTTTGTTATGTAGCCATAGATTGAATAGAAAGCCAACTTTCTTGCCGGGTTGAGAGTGTGATTCTTTTTCCTTGGTTGGCCACGCTTCCGGATCCAGGAGATCATATTCGCGACCAGCGACACGCTCGGCCTCTTGCGCTTTGGCTAGTGAATAGCGCATAGATTCTATAGTATCAGTAGAAAATATCTGACCAGGCATTAAGAATCCTTTTTGAGAAAAGTTAAGTATTTCCTGGGCAGTTAAAGGGCTCGTGCGGATTGTTGACATAATGATAATTTTCCTTAGATTGACTCTAGAGACATCCAACGTGCGTATGTATACTACATGAAGCGTAATCAATCCATTGTTTACTGAATTTTCTCGATATTTAGGAGAACAAAGTGTCTGAAACTAATGAATATGTAGTGCGGGCAGATACAACAAAACCCGCTGATTTCTCGGGAACTGCTTTTAGTCATTTAGATATCCGCTGGCTTATTAATGAAGAACGGAACGGTTCATCGCTGATGGGTGTAGGCCAAACTACGTATCCGGGTGGAGGAGGGACTCATGAAGTTCATTCTCATCCTAATGCAGAAGAGGTGGTGATTGTTCAGTCTGGAAATGGCCGACATTTAGTCGGCGATACTTGGCATGATATAGGTCCTGGCGATGTTGTCTTTATTCCTCGAGATACTCCTCACGCTGCAGAATCAGTAGGGGAGCAAGATATGGTTATTTACTGGATGTTAGGAGGTGTTGGATCATTTGAGGCAGCTGGCTATAAACAAGAGGAGTAGCCTACATGTCAGAATTGTGGCAATGCAGTGCGGTTGAGTTGCTTCGGCTTTACAAAGTTGGTAGTACTTCACCAGTTGAGGTAGTCGAGAGTTGTTTCGGCCGAATTGCATCTGTCGATAGTCAGGTTGGCGCTTTTAGACAAATTCTATATGAAGAAGCTGTCTCTGAAGCAAAGCGTTTAGCGGCGGTCAGTCGAGAATCTCGCTCTAAAATGGCGCTTTATGGGATACCAGTTGCGATAAAAGAGTTATTTGATGTTAAAGATACAACTGGGTGTTACGGATCGGAGGTTTTAGCAAAGCGCATTTCAGAGGCTGATGCAGCAGTAGTTACACGTTTGAGAGAGGCGGGAGCCATAATCATCGGTCTTACTCGAGCCCATGAAT
>CAYFJI010000147.1:0-4126 GCA_964343365.1 uncultured Acidiferrobacteraceae bacterium | reverse complement strand
AACTGGAGAGCAAGATCCGGGAAAACGTCCAGAGTTCGGAGAAGCCTATGCTGAAGAGCCCGTCTATAACGAAATTGTGACCGCGGGAGACTACGTTTTCACCGTAGGTGACTGGTCATCAGATTACGCGACCGGTATAAGATCAGATGTAAAAGCAGATGACTGGATTTGGTGGGGTAATGAAGCTCGAAATGAAACTAATTTTATTCTAAAAACCTTAGCTACCCGACTAGAGAACGCTGGAACTTCTTTAGTCAATGCCGTACATTGTACGGTGTTCCTGATAGACTTGGCAGATTTATATGAGGTCGATTTAGTGTGGAAAAAATTTTTTCCCACCGATCCGCCGGCTCGAACTGTTATACCAATTCGAGGCCTTGGAACACCTCGCGCTGAAGGGCCAAACACTCACGCTGAGGGAGCAATGAAGATGGAGTCAATGTTCCAGAGTGTCCGTCTCAGCAATAAAACAACTCGTGAGGTAGTTAACACAGGTGCCCCTATCTTGGGGCATGAATCTGAAGCTGTACGAGCTGGCCACTTACTTTGGACATCTTCATTAATCGCTGGTAATGAATCAGGTTTGGTGACAGATTTAGATATCCACAGTCAACTCACTTACCTTTTTTCACGGTTAAGGGATATCTGTGAAGTTGGTAATACAAGTCTGGATAACTTGCTTCGTCTAAGAGCATACGTAACTAATCCAGATGATTCCTATGCTATATACGCAATGTTAAAGCAACTAGTCCCAGCCGATCCGCCAGCTGTTTGCATAACCAGTGTACCAGCTCCTCTACAAGTGCCGAATGCAACAGTTATGTTGGATGGTGTCATATTTATACCTTAATTCAAGTTATCCTCCTTTCTGAGAATTTAAAAAAAGAGAACTGCCATTATGTGTTAACTGATCTTATAGTTAGGGACAAATAATTTCCTCAACATGTAAAATTAGCGGTTGATTAGATTTAATTTTATGCAATCTCTATATGTGAACAATAGCATGCGAAATTTTAATTTGGTAAGTAGTTTTGAACCGGCTGGAGACCAACCAGAAGCTATATCATCGTTATGTGATGGCGCTATTTCCGATAGATCTTATCAAACACTTCTTGGTGTTACTGGTTCAGGAAAAACATTTACTATCGCTCATGTCATCCAAAAGACGGAGAGGCCTAGCCTGATTTTAGCCCCGAACAAAACTCTTGCTGCGCAGCTTTATGCAGAAATGAGAGATTTTTTCCCGGAAAATGCTGTTGAGTACTTTGTATCTTATTATGATTATTATCAACCGGAAGCTTATGTCCCAACCACTGATACATATATAGAAAAAGATGCCAGCATTAACGATCATATTGATCAGATGCGATTATCGGCTACAAAAGCATTGCTAGAGCGAAAAGATACAGTAATTGTTGCAACTGTATCTGCGATTTATGGGTTGGGTGATCCGAAATCATATCATGGGATGGTTATGCATTTGCGCAGAGGGAGCTCAATAAATCAACGTGAAATTCTTCGTAGACTTGCAGAACTTCAATACACACGCAACGACTTAGAACTACGGCGTGGCACCTTTCGAGTACGCGGTGATGTAATTGATATCTTCCCGGCGGAATCGGATCAATTTGCTGTTAGGATAGATTTATTTGATGACAAGATAGAACGACTTTTAAAATTTGACCCATTGACTGGAGTGGTGGTCGTTGATCTAAACCGTTATACGATTTATCCCAAAACTCATTATGTTACTCCTCGAGAAGTGTTGGCACGGTCGATCTCTTTAATTCAAGAAGAACTAGAGCAGCGTTTAACTCAACTTCGGGAATCCAATCGACTGGTAGAAGCGCAACGGTTAGAGCAACGCACTAAATTGGATATTGAGATGATGGAGCAATTAGGGTTTTGCAGTGGTATTGAAAATTACTCTAGGTTTCTATCAGGACGCTCTGCTGGGGAGCCGCCTCCTACTCTAATCGACTATTTGCCAAAGAGTTCGCTGATTATCATTGATGAGAGTCATGTTACAGTCCCTCAGCTTGGAGCGATGTATCGTGGGGATAGATCGCGAAAAGAGAATCTAGTCGAATACGGATTTCGCTTACCATCAGCATTAGACAACCGGCCATTGCGGTTCGATGAATTTGAAGCTTTACTAGGAAATGTTATTTTCGTCTCTGCAACACCTGGTAATTATGAAATGGAAAAAAGCATACAAGTAGTCGACCAAGTGGTAAGGCCGACGGGACTGGTTGATCCGGTAATCGAAGTTAGACCCGCGCAAACTCAAGTTGACGATTTGATGACTGAAATACTGATACGCAGTAAAGTGAATGAACGAATTTTAGTAACAACTTTAACAAAACGTATGTCAGAAGATTTAACTGACTACCTTTCTGATCACCAAATTCGAGTACGCTATTTGCACTCGGATATTGATACCGTCGAAAGAGTGGAAATACTTAGGGATCTTAGATTAGGAGCTTTCGATGTGTTGATAGGAATAAATTTGCTTAGAGAAGGATTAGATTTACCGGAGGTTTCGTTAGTCGCGATTCTAGATGCCGACAAAGAAGGATTTCTTCGGTCGGCTCGCTCTTTAATCCAAACAATCGGGAGAGCTGCACGTAATATCAATGGAAAAGCAATTTTATATGGAGATAAGATAACTAAGTCGATGCAACAAGCGATAGATGAGACGGAAAGGAGACGCCAGAAGCAAAGTGATTTTAATCATAAGAACGGTATATCACCAAAAACAATTCAAAAAGAGATAAATGAGATAATTGATGGCATTGACCGTGGGTCTTCAAGGAAAAATGGAAGAAAATCTAAGGGAACTAATAAGAAGTTTAATGATCAAATAGAAGTAGATCTATTGCGATCACCGAAAGATTTTTCGAAAAAATTAGCCGACCTTGAGAAAAAAATGTATAAATATGCTGATGACATGGAATTTGAAAAAGCAGCACAACTTAGAGATGAGATAGCCATGCTAAAAAAAAGAGTTTTTGCTTGAGTATCTTTCGAATATTTTCGAATTAGATTTAATATTGGAGTTTAATTTTGAAACAGTATAACTTAAACCGTTACAAATACCAGCAACAAGAACAAAAACGTACCGCGGTTTATCAGAATATCACTGGAAACGAAGGTCCGTCACCGCTAATGAAACGCTATCTAGGCACGCAACGCAGTCGCAACCAGGTACCCAGCAAGAAAGAAGAAAAAAATTAAACACCTAACGCGCACTTTGGCGAGGCTCATAGCTTTGAATTTAAAGCTTTTTATATATTGTCAGTAAGAGCTTTTTTCCAGTGTTTTCTGCATAAAGATATATAAGTTTCATTGCCGCCGACTTGAATTTGAGCTCCAGTTTGCATCGGTCTATTGTCGCTGCCTAACCGAATAACCATGGTTGCTTTTCTTCCGCAGTGACAGATCGTTTTTATTTCGATAAGCTCATCGGCTATGGCAAGTAACTGATGACTTCCTTCAAAAAGGTTTCCCTGGAAATCTGTACGAATCCCATAAACGAGCACTGGAATGGCAGCAAAGTCAACCACATCGCTTAGCTGGTTAACTTGTTTTTTAGTTAAGAATTGACCTTCATCAACTAAAATACAGCTGATTTCATGTTTTTCTGAGATATCAATGATTAAATTATATAAGTCGTCTGTATTAAAAAATATTGTAGCTTTGGCTGAGAGCCCAATTCGAGAAACAATTTCTGTGGTTGCTTCTCTATCATCAGTTTTGGGCTTAAGCAGAACAGTTGACATTCCTCGCTCTTCGTAGTTATGACTAGATTGGAGTAAGGTAGTAGTTTTGCCAGCATTCATTGCTGAATAGTAAAAGTATAATTTGGCCATGTAGCGAAAATTTAGGTTGTTTAGCAGAATGACGTGAGGCTCAAAGGATACAAAAATCATTAAGCTGGGATTTTTTTGATTTATTTCCTGTTTATTGTACCGCTGTTTTCAAATTTCTTTCTATCTTCGGTAAGACTGATTGACAAATCAGGCCTACATCGTCCGAAGTTTGTGTAGAATACTGGGATAGGTAGAATATCAGGCGCGTAGCTCAGCGGTAGAGCACTTGCTCGACACGCAAGTGGTCGGTGGTT
>CAYFJI010000146.1:0-4167 GCA_964343365.1 uncultured Acidiferrobacteraceae bacterium | reverse complement strand
CCAGCCCCTCCCTCAAGGGAGGGGAGTCTGTGATCGAGCGCGAAGCGCCTCCACCCTGCCCCTACGGCATCCGGCGCTTGCTTCGGCGGTGTTGCCAGAATGGCCGGAACCTGCCACTCCGCTGCCGATTTTCTTACTAGAAACGCCAAGCGGAGAGTCCCCTCATGAGCATCTCGTTCAAAGACAAAGTCGCCATCGTAACCGGTGCAGGCGGCGGCCTTGGCCGTGCCTATGCGCTCGAACTCGGACGGCGCGGCGCGAAAGTCGTCGTCAACGATCTGGGCGGCTCACGCGACGGCACCGGCTCGTCCGACGCGGCCTCCGAAGTGGTCGAGGAAATCGAGCGTGCGGGCGGCGAAGCAATGGCCAACGGCGCGTCCGTCACCGAATACGAGCAGATGGAAAAGATGGTCGCCGACGCCAAGCAGAAGTGGGGCGCCGTCCACTGCCTGATCAACAATGCGGGCGTGCTGCGCGACAAGAGCTTCGCCAAGATGGAGCCGGCGGACTTCGAATTCGTGGTCGACGTGCACCTCAACGGATCGGCCAACGCGACCAAGGCCGTGTGGGAAACCATGCGCGAACAGGCCTATGGCCGCATCCTGATGACCGCCAGCTCGACCGGCCTGTTCGGCAATTTCGGTCAGGCCAACTACGGCGCGGCCAAGCTGGGCCTCGCCGGGCTGACCAAGACGCTGCAGCTGGAAGGCGCGAAGTACAACATCAAGGTCAACACGCTGGCCCCCGTGGCGGGCACGCGGATGACCGAAGACCTCTTCCCGAAAGAGGCCTTCGAGCTGTTCGCGCCGGAAAACGTGGTCCCCGCCGCGCTCTACCTCGTCAGCGAAGATGCACCGACCAACGCCATCGTCGGCGCTGGCGCGGGGGGCTTCCACTCCGCATGGGTGGTGATGAACGACGCGGTGTGGCTGCCCGAGGGTGAGCGCACGGTCGAAGGCTTCGCCGAGAACTGGGACAAGATCAGCGAACAGTCCAACCTCAAGGCCCCGCAGTCGGGCCAGGAGCAGTCGGGCGCGATCCTCACTGCCATGCAGAAGGTGACCGGCAGCGGCCCGGGCAGCGCACGCGGCTAAGCCAACAACCCGAAGGCCCCGCGCGCTTTTTCGATAGCGCGCCGGGCCCGACCGGAATACTCATCCCTCGGGGGGCAGGAGAGCCGCGCACCAGTCGGCGATCCCTCCGGGGGATTTTTGCATGACCACGACCGAAGTCCCGGCCGCGACCGGCACGGATGACGACTTCGCGCGGCTGAGCTCGCGCGCACGCAACGCCGAATATGCGATTTTCGCCTATATCGGGATCTCGGCAATCGTCCTGGTGTTCGAGCTGCTCGAACTGACCGGCATCGTCGACCTGATGAGCCTGACCCCCGGCCCGCTGGAAGAGGCCTACGGCCTTGCCGCCATTCTCATGTTGGTGATCTTCATCGGTTCGGTCGTGCTGGTGAGCATGTGGATCTATCGCGCGCACGCCAATCTGCGAGATCGCGGGATCGAGATGGAAACCTCGCCCGGCTGGGCCGTGGGGTGGTTCTTCGTGCCGATCATGAACCTGTTCAAGCCATTCCAGGCGATGCGCGAATTGTGGAGCGAGAGCCACTTCGAGAGCGACAGCTATGGCGACCCGGCCCCCGGGACGATCGGCACGTGGTGGGGGCTCTGGATCGTCGGCAACATTCTTTCGAACGTGAGCCTGCGGATGACGTCCTACGGCGCCGACGACAGCATCACCATCGCCATTGCGCTCTCCATCGTGGCGGGCGCGATGCTGATCGCCTGTGCGTTCCTGCTGCGCACCATCATCCGCGAGATTACGGCGGCGCAGAATACCGAAGTGAACATGCGCGCAGTGTTCGAATAGGGCACGCGCCCCGGGACGGCGAATGCGCCCTGCCGCGCTGTATTGACAGTGTAATACACCGGTCGTAGCCTTTTGTCCTGAACAGGCAGGGGAGGCTTGGCCGGTGTATTCCGAAGACGATATCAATTCCGCCGTCGCGGCGGGCGCGCTGAGCGAGGATGCGGCCGCATCCTTCCGCGCGCACATGACCCAGGTGCGCGGCATCTCGCGCGGGGACGAGGAGAACTTCAAACTCCTCAATTCCTTCAACGACATCTTCGTCGCCATCGGCATATGCATCATGCTGTTTGCCGCCGGTGCGATCGGTCAGCAGCTCGGCAACATGATCGTGGCAGTGCCCGCATGGGATTGGGGCGCGCAATGGACCGAGGCCGAGTATGCCGAATATCAGCGGGTCAGCGGGCTGAGCACCGCCGTCTCCGTTGCCCTTGCGGCGGGCCTCGTGGCGCTGACATCGTGGCCCCTGGCGGAATTCTTCACGCTGCGCCGCCGGATGGCCCTGCCCTCCATCATCCTGCTGCTCGGCTTCGTGGGCGGCGTGTTCGTCGGTTGCACCGCGCTCGGCGTGGCGCTTGTCGGTACCGAACGAAGCGAACCGATCGCGGGCTATTTCGTGGCCGGAGCGGGCGTGATTGCCGCGCTGGCCGCGTGGTTGCACTGGCTGCGCTTCAAGGTGCCGATCACGGTGGCGGCAGGCTCCGCAGCGCTTGCCGCGACGCTGATCGGCCTGATCGTCGCCGCACTCGAACCGACCGGTCTCGACCAGGGCGATGTCGCCCTGTGGCTCACCTTCGTGGCCGGACTGGCCATCTTCGCCTTCGCGATGGTGTGGGATCTGCAAGACCCGGCACGCACGACGCGGCGCAGCGATGTGGCCTTCTGGCTGCACCTGCTCGCCGCGCCGATGATCGCCCACCCGATCTTCTACACGCTGGGCGTAATGGGCGGTTCGGAAATCGGAGTGGGCAAGGCGATTGCCGTGCTGGCGATCTACATCGCCTTCGGCATCGTGGCGTTGATCGTGGACCGGCGCGCACTGCTCGTCTCCGCGCTGATCTACGTGCTGGTGGCGCTGGCCTTCCTGTTCGACCGCTTCGGCGCGGTGGAACTGACCGTGGCACTCACCGCACTGGTGATCGGGTCGGCGCTGCTGTCCCTCTCGGCCTTCTGGGCACCGATCCGTCGCGGCGTGATGGGGATCGTACCCGAAGACTGGCGCGATGCCCTGCCCAGCAGCGAGCGTGATCTGGTCGCGGCTTCAGCCTGACCAGCATGCGATCGGGAGAACAAGAAAAGGCCCGCCATCGCTGAGGATGGCGGGCCTTTTCTTATGCGGCTTGCGTCTGGGCCCTAGTCGTCGATCGCCTTGACCAGCCGCCGCTCCAGCGGGGCGAGCACGCCCGCCAGATCGTGCCCGCGCTTGAGGACCTGCCCGTGCTCGCCGAAAAGCGTCCACATGCCCTGCCGGTTGCGCAGCGAGGGGCGCTTTTCCACCCGCGCCTGCGGGCGTTCGGCGGTGCGGCGAAACGCTGCGAAGCTGGCGGCATCGCGGCCGAAATCCATCGCATAATCGCGCCATTCGCCCGCCGCGACCATCCGGCCGTAAAGATCGAGGATGCGCATCAGCTCTTCCCGCGCAAAGCCCACCTGATTTGGCTTCGATCCGGGGAAGGCGAGCACGGTGCCGCCTGGATTGCCGACCATCAGCTACCCGTTCCGCTGCGCCGGGGTTCGTCGGATTGCGCGGCCTTGAGCGCTTCCACCTCGGCGCGCAGCGCGGCCATTTCCGCCTCCAGCGCGTCGGTCCGGCGCTTGCCGCCGATCGTCTGGTCCTCGCACGGTTCGTCGCACGGGGTGCCGTAGGGGATGAACTCGCGCAGCCATTCCTCGGCCGGGACCAGCGTGGAGCGCGCCTTCATGCCGATCATCGTCGCGCCGTCGGGCACATCGTCGGTCACAACGGCATTGGCGCCGATGCGCGCGCGTTCGCCGACCGTGATGGGCCCGATCACCTGCGCGCCCGAACCGATGATGGCATAATCGTTGATGGTCGGATGGCGCTTGCCCGCCTTGCCGTTGGTCGGGTTGGTGCCGCCCAGCGTCACGCACTGGTAGATCGTCACCCAGTCGCCGATCTCCGCGGTCTCGCCGATCACGGTGAAGCCGTGGTCGATGAAGAAATACCGCCCGATCTTGGCGCCGGGATGGATGTCGATCGCGGTCAGGAAGCGCGAGAAATGGTTGACCAGCCGGGCGAGGAAATACAGCCGCGCCTCGAACAGCCAG
>CAYFJI010000145.1:0-4205 GCA_964343365.1 uncultured Acidiferrobacteraceae bacterium | reverse complement strand
CGCATCCATGAGCTTCGTCAGCCGCTTGGGCGCGACGCTGCGCCATGAGCGCTCCAGCCAGTGCTGCACCTGGTCCCAGTCGCAGTCGGGCCGGTTGAGCGCGATGCCGACCCAGCCGGTCGCGTGGTAATAGGCGGGGCGGAAGAACACCTCGGGGTCGCGCTCCACCAGATCGGCCAGTTCGTCCTGCCCGCTCGTTTTCGCGAGCAGTGCGATCTGGTGCGCGCCGTGGTGGCGATCGGCGAAATGGGCGAAGAACTTGCCGGTCTTGCCCGCGATCCTGAACCCGGGCGATCCGTGACTGGCCTGTTCCTCTGCCTCGGGCAGGGCCAGCGCCAGATGGCGCACCCGGCCCAGCAGCCAGTCCGCGTCGTAGGGCCGCGAGACATAGTCCGCCAGCACGCGCGGGTAGAGCTGATGCTCCGCCACCTGCACGCGAAGGGCCAGCGTCTCGGGCGTGTCGCCCGCCATCACCGCGACCTGCGCCTGCCCAAGCACCTCGCCCCCATCGAGTTCGGTATTCACCAGATGCACCGATGCGCCCGTAAATTCGTCACCCGCTTCCAGCGCGCGGGCATGCGTTTGCAACCCCTTGTACTTTGGCAGCAGCGAGGGGTGGATGTTGAGCATCCGGCCCTCCCACCGCTTCACGAAGTCATCGCCGATCACGCGCATGTAGCCCGCCAGCGCCACGAACTGCGCGCCGCTGTCGCGGATCGCGGCGTCCATCGCGGCGTCGTGCTCGGCGCGGTCCATGCCCTTGTGCGAGCATGCGAAGGTGGCAATCCCTTCGGCCTCCGCGATGGCGAGCCCGCCCGCATGCGGATCGTTGCTGGCGACCAGCACGATCTCGAACGGCGCACCCTGCCTGCTGGCGTAGAGCAGCGCGGCCATGTTGGTCCCGGTGCCCGAAATCAGCACCGCGACTTTCGCGCGCGCAGTCATTGCTCCCCTCCCGCTTTCGGGAGGGGGTGGGGGTGGGCATGGGCCGCGAGGCCCATCCCGCTGCGACAAGGCACTGCGAGCCAAGTCTCGCTGCCCCTCCCGCCAGCGGGAGGGGAAAAGCTGGCCTCAGTGATCATGCTCTGCGACCCAGTCGCTCTGCGCGGACCATAGCCCGGCGGTGCCGTCGACGTCGCAGCCGCGCGTGCCCTCGACCACTTCGCCGATCGGGAAGACGGTTTCGCCCGCGTCTTCCAGCCGCTTGGTGACCGCGTCCGCATGCTCTTCGGCCACCATCAGCACCATGCCGATGCCGCAGTTGAAGGTGCGCGCGAGTTCTTCGGGCGCGATATTCCCCTGCGCCTGCAGGAAAGACATCAGGCGCGGCAGCGGCCAGCGCGATGCGTGGACCTTCGCGCGGGCGCCGTCGGGCAGCGCGCGCGGGATATTCTCCAGCAGCCCGCCGCCGGTGATATGGGCCAGCCCGTCGATCAGCCGGTCGCGGATCAGCGGCAGCAGGCTGCTCACATAGATGCGTGTCGGCTCCATCAGGTGGTCGACCAGCAGCTTGTCCTGGTCGAACAGGGCAGGGCGGTCCATCTTCCACCCCTTGTCCTCGGCCAGTCGCCGTACCAGCGAGAAGCCGTTGGAATGCACGCCCGAACTGGCGAGGCCCAGCAGCACATGGCCGGGTGCGATTCGCTCTCCGGTAAGCTGCGCCCCACGCTCCACCGCGCCGACGCAGAAACCCGCAAGGTCGTAGTCGCCCGGCGCATACATGCCCGGCATTTCGGCGGTCTCGCCGCCGATCAGCGCGCAGCCTGCCTGCTTGCACCCTTCCGCAATCCCCGCAATCACGCGTTCGGCGACGCCGCTCTCCAGCTTGCCGGTGGCGAAATAGTCGAGGAAGAACAGCGGCTCCGCGCCCTGCACGATCAGGTCGTTGACGCACATCGCCACCAGATCGATCCCCACCGTATCGTGCCGGTCGTGATCGATGGCCAGTTTCAGCTTGGTGCCCACGCCGTCGTTCGCGGCGACCAGCAGCGGGTCCTTGAACCCCGCGGCTTTCGGATCGAAGAAGGCGCCGAAGCCCCCCAGCTCCGCATCCGCGCCTGGCCGCGCGGTCGCGCGGACCAGCGGTCCGATCGCCTTGACGAGCGCATTGCCCGCCTCGATCGAGACGCCTGCGCCTTCGTAGGTGTAGCTTTTTGCGCCGTCGGCTTTGTCTGCATCGCTCATGCGGGCCACGTCTTACGCTTTCGCGCTTGGAAATCCATCGCCACTTGGGCAAAAGGCTGCCAGCTTTCCCCGATGACTCTCCCAGCCACCCCCTTGCCGCGCATCGCACTCGTCCTGCTCGCCCTTCTGGGCGTGCTCGCCGCGCTGTATGCGGGCGGCGCCTTCGCGCAGGTGGAAGGGGATCGCGGGATCGCCCCGCTGATGGCCAGCACGGACATCAACGTGGGCGGGATCGAGGTGAACGTCACCGCCGACACGGCCGAGGAAGCGCGGCAGGCCGCGTGGAAGGAAGCGCAGCGCAAGGCGTGGGAAAAGCTGGGCGGGCCCGATATTTCGGACGGCCAGTTGATGGGCCTCGTCTCGGCCATCGTCATCCAGCACGAGGAAGCGGGCCCCCGCCGCTATGTTGCAACGCTGGGCGTGGCGTTCGACCGGCAGAAGGCGGCGGGCTATCTTGGCCGTTCGGGCGAGACGCGCCGTTCCGCGCCCATGCTGCTGCTGCCGGTCACGCTGAGCGCGGGCAGCGAACTGATGTACCAGCAGGTCAATCCCTGGCAGCGCGCCTGGGCCGAATACCAGCCGGGGGCGAGCCGGATCGACTATGTCCGCCCCACCGGTGCGGGCGGCGAATCGCTTCTGCTCACCTATGGCCAGACGGGCCGCCGCAGCCGCAACTGGTGGGCCACCATCCTCGACCAGTTCGGCGCGGCCGACGTGCTCGTGCCGATTGCGGAACTCGATTACAGCTTCCCCGGCGGGCCTGTTACCGGGCGCTTCACCGCGCGCCACGGACCCGACAACGAATATCTGGGCAGCTTCACCTTGCGCGCGAAAAGCCCGCGCGAACTGCCCGCGATGCTCGAACGCGCGGTGGCGCGGTTCGACGAGATGTTCGTGGAAGCGCTGGCCGAGGGCACGATCAAGCCCGATCCCACGCTCAGCCGCGGTTCGGGCATGATGGATTCGCAGATCGCCCGCCTGATCGAACAGAGCCGCGCGATCCTTGCCCGCGCGGAGGCTGCGCGCAACGCGGCGACGCAGACTCAGGAAGAGGAAGACGTGGCCGACGCGAATACCGCGCAGGCGGGCGCGGCCGCCGGGGGCGAGGGCGCCAGCGTCATCAACCTGTTCATCAACTTCCCCACGCCCGATGCCGCCGCCTTCGACGCAGGGCTTGCCGCCGTGCGCGGCACGCCCGGCGTGCGCGGTGCGTCGGTTTCCAGCACCGCGATCGGCGGGACTTCGGTGATGAGCGTGAGCTATGCCGGCACACTCGACGAGCTGGTCGGCGCGATCGCCTCGCGCGGCTACAACGTCCAGCGCGCGGGCACCAACCTGACCATCAGCCGCTAGGGCGGGGGACCAGCGTGGGTCGATCCGTTTCTCAGATTGCGCTCCCCTTGCCCCCGGCGCGCGAGGGGGATCCGGACAGCATCGTGATCGGCAACGCGAATCAGGCGGTGGTGGAAGCCTTGCGCGATCCCTCGGGCTGGCCGTTCCGCACCGCGATCCTGCGCGGCGCCGCCGGTTCGGGCAAGACGCTGCTGGGGCGCTGGTTCGCTGCCGCAGGGCTGGGGGAGACCATCGACGGGGCCGATGCCATCGACGAGACGGCGCTGTTTCACCGCTGGAACCGCGCGCAGGAAGACGGAACGCCGCTGCTGCTGATCCCCGACGCGGACATGGATGGCGAGGGGGCCTGGGAAATCGCGCTGCCCGATCTCAGGTCGCGGCTGGGCGCCGCGCTCGCGCTGGAAATCGGCACGCCGGATGACGACATGATGCGCGATCTGATCGTGAGCCATGCGGAGCGGCGCGGGCTCGTCCTGCCCGAAGATGCGCTCGCCTACGTGGTGCCGCGCATGACGCGCAGCTTCGCGGCGGCCGAACGCTTCGTGGCCACGCTGGACCGTCTCGCTCTGGAACGACAGGCGCGGCCCACACGTAATCTGTGCCGCGATGCACTAGAATACGTCGATGGTCCCGCGCAAGGCCGCTTGATTTAGCGAATGAAGGGTGAA
>CAYFJI010000144.1:0-4216 GCA_964343365.1 uncultured Acidiferrobacteraceae bacterium | reverse complement strand
TGATTGCCAGTAAATTGTTACTTTGCCACCCCAAATCCTCACCCTGATATTCCTCATTAGCTAACTCCTTTTGCTTTGTTCATCTCTTTGATAAGTTTCCTGTTCTTCTTCTCAACTCTGTCCCATTGCGAATCTACTTCCATTCCTGTCTTGTTATTTATCATTATCCAATTAGGTTGTTCGATTTGTCCCAACTCAACTAGCTTGTCAACAGCTTTGATAACTGCATTTGCATCACTCTTGCTCATCCCATTGATTATTAAATCTGTGTTTCCCATTTCTAACTCCTTACTTGTTTCTAACTACAGGTATTAAACCACATGTCCTTTACATGTGTCAAGCCTTTTTACCAACTAATTATTTTTGCATCCTTTTGCATGACCATCAGGGAAGTAAACATTTTCCACGTCAGCTTGGTTTGTGATTGAACCGCAACCCCAACAAACTGAAGTAATTTGATTAACTTGAATAATGTCATTATGCCCACATCTAAAAGAACAATAACCAAATTCATTAGGGTCATTCTCAGGGGAATTTCTGCGTCTTGGTTTCATGCAGTGGTTGCAATAACCGTACTTGGTAGCCTGTGCCATATTATTGCCCTTTCCTCTTCTTTATTTCCTTTTCTATTTGATTGATTCTGCTCTGCTCAAAATGGTTCAACTCATCATTAATCTTGAGGAAGATATTCTTATAAAAATCTGCCTCATGTTTCTCCTCCATCAATTCCCTGTCACTTAAATACTGCACCTCCCTGTTGTGGATGAAATAAAACCTTTCCTTTTCTATTGCCATTAAAATAACTCCAATTGTTCTCCTTCTGGTTCTTCTCCTTTGATGTTCCAGTATTGCAACGGAAGCATGTACTGCTTGTTATGTCCCCTGTCCATTGTCTGGCACTTCTCTAAGAAGGTCGCAGAGTCCACGAAATACTCTTTACCTGTATCAGATGTTTGCACTGTTATCTTGTAAACATAATTATCCTGATATGGAGATGTTTTAATCTCCTTGGTATCCAGAACCAAGTTCCTGAACATACTCACGTCAAAACACCACGCAGGGGGCTTCTTGAGCATGTGCTTCTCCTCTGATACCCCAGACTTGGTTAATACCCCTCCCTTCAACTGAGCCACCACCCTGCCGTCTTCTGTTCTGATTGCTTTCTCCCTCATCCCATCAACCTCCTTATCTTTCCTAACTCTTCTCCTATCAGTTCCAGAGCAAGCACCTTTCTAACTTCCATCTCCCACATTTCTTTAACGTTGTTTTCCACCTCCTTCTTTATTTCCTCCTCTATTTTTTTTACTTTCTGCCTTTCCTCATATCGCTGTTGGTCATCTTCAGTCCAATCACCGCCGCTTAAATTCATGTCCTCACCTTTGCTATCCTTTTTATTAACTCTCCCTCACCTTTCATATAAGTCCTTATATACTTCCACTTCCAATCCTTTCTGCCCATTCCAATCCTCTGCTTTCGGTTGTGACCGCTTACAAACCAAGACCCCCTGTATTTAATTTTTCTTTCACTTCCATGGGTCACATTACTTGGAAGATATGAACCCCTGAATTTCATTCTTGGAATGGTTATGACGTTAATCTTGTCTGTGTCTATTTCAGTGCCGTCTTCCCTGTTTGCATACCTTCTTCTCTCTGCCCTACTAAGGTCACGTTCCACAACCTCTGATGCTCCACTTGATAGGAAAACCAATAAGTGGATGACATAATCAGCAAGTTCTTTTGAGATGGCAAGCACCTCAGACTCTTCACTGGCAGTCAATTTATCACGGAGGGCATCAGGAAAATTTTCATCCCATAATATGTCTTCATCCCTGAGAGGGTATTCAATTCCAAATGGGATTTTCATAAATCGGATAGTGTCTCCACCTTCAGAAGCGTCTACAGACTCCCCACTGTCATTTTCCCAGTTTTCCTGATACTCAATCATGTTATTCCAGTTTCTGTTATCGAATGTGAGGTGAACCCCATCTCCGAATTTCTCAACACACATCCACCTCAGAAATCTGCCGCCTATAAGTTTCACTGGATTCTCAAAGATAAATAACATCTTATCTAA
The DNA here is from genome assembly GCA_964343365.1 of uncultured Acidiferrobacteraceae bacterium. Taxonomy (GTDB): domain Bacteria; phylum Pseudomonadota; class Gammaproteobacteria; order Arenicellales; family UBA868; genus CAJXWH01. The sequence continues at coordinate 2,143 of CAYFJI010000144.1, read as the reverse complement.
TGGCATCATTTTGTCATCTAAGATATGCCGCTGTACTGGCATGGCTTGCGAAACCTCCATGGACTCAGCATCCCAGTGGTAAGTTGCCTGTACCTCTGCCAGTGTTTGGACAATTTCAAAGAAGTATCTGGGGGCTTGCAATTGGGTATAAAAGTCTTCTTCTGTCTCAATCGCTGAGACATTTCTACGGTTCCATCTGATGGTTGTAATCACGTCTAACCATGTGACTCTTTTTAATGCTTCAACCTGCCACATTTGCCTGATTGGAATCATTCTCAGAACACTGTCTTTGCTTATCTTCAAGGGTCTGCCTGAGATATTCCACTTATGCTCATCATCTATGTAAGCCCTAACCAGTGGGTCATATGCCAATCTCTGGTGCATCCCTATGTAGACTTTAGCCAATTCCTGCCATGGGTTTAGGTCAGGCTCTCCACTCAATTTTCTCTGTGCTACTTCAGCCAGTGAATCTATATGGTGTTCAGTGTAATCAGGCTCATTGGGTTCAAACTGCCCAAGGCTTTTGATATCTATGTTTCTTAGAGCCGCAACTTCAGCACTAGGAGATTCTAGTTCCACTTGCTTTCTTTCAGCTTTTCTTAATCTCCCATTTCCACCCTTTAAATCCCCCATCTTCCAAGTGTTTCCTTTCTTGGCTCTAGTTCCAAATCTTCCCTTTCCTTTTCTTTTCTTTCCCATCCTTAAACTCCTTTTATTTTTTTTGGTGAGTCAGTTTAATGTCTTGACTCAGGACAACTAATTATTCTTCTGCCCTATTAAACTGGGAGTCCCAGTCGATATTGCCACCAGAGTTTTCAAGTCTGGTTTCATATCCTCTTTTGGCTCTAGACTTCCTGGCCTGCTTTGCCAGTCTTCTTTCAGCCGCTATGAAACTTTTGACAACCTCATGGGGAAGAACAACTCTAACTCCTGTGTTCTCCAGATTGACCCATTCCAGTAGAAGGGTATATCTGCCATCAAGTCTGCCAAGCGTTCCGTTGTAAGTAACCGTCTGCTCAAGGCTTCCACCGTGAATCCAATCATTCACAGGTCTGCCATCAACTCCAACAACTTCTTTTCCTGTAGGCTCACTCACCCTAGTGGTAAACCTAGTTTGTATATGGTCATCACCCAAGTAGTGGGGGGAGGAAGACATATCTAAAAACTCCTATTACTTATTGACTTGCTTGTGCATGATTTAGGTTCATGCAACCAATCTCCATAAATCTCCTTTTAGGGGGCTTTCGCCCCCACTCCTTTGAACTAAACCTTACTGAATTGGTAACTAAGCCACAATTTTAGTTGGTCGTAACCTCTTTTTTTCTCCACCAATTTGTCCAGATTTTTGGTAGAAACTGACATCTTATACATTGGACTTTCTGGATTGAATTTACCGTCCATAATAACTGCATGAAAAGCATTTCTTACATCAGGCTCTGTAGGGAACTTAATTAATTCATCTACCGTATCAAACAGTATTGTTGTTGCTTCTTTATTCATTTTCTAACTCCTTTTTTTCATTTCTTAACTTAACCTGAAAAGATTCTAGCATGGTTTATTTACATATGTCAAGCATTTCTTGAAAAGAAAAAGGACTAGGGGAAGAAAAGGCTAAAACCCCTAGCCCTAAAACAAGCCACATGGGGTTGGAAGGAGTTAGCAAACCTACCCATGTATATCCATGGTACTCTACCTATTGGAGCAACTCAATCTCCTGAATTAAAAAGGCTCTTGCCTTACTCCCCTTGGTATAGACCTTGACCACGCCGCCTTGGAGTTTCTCAGACTCTGTGGCGGCTTGCTCCAGTTGCCCTAAAGCCTTTTTGAGCCATACTGGAACTGATGTCTGTGTACTCTTAACTTCATAAACATGTGTGGAGTTTTCTACATCTGTGTGAGGTCTGGATTTATCCAGATTCCTCACACCTCCAACCGATGCGGCTACTCTTCTTTCATAAGACTTCCCCCTATTTCTATTGTTAGCATTTCTTTTTTTAATATTCATTAGAATCCCTCATACCTCCATCTTGCCTGTCCATTCTCATCAGTAAAGGATTTAAAATCATCATGTCTGCTTAATGATGTCTGCAAGGAATCCAACTTGTCATAATGGATAGCTTCTCCAATCTCTTTAGTGGTCAAG
>CAYFJI010000143.1:0-4223 GCA_964343365.1 uncultured Acidiferrobacteraceae bacterium | reverse complement strand
GATCGAAGTAGCGACTGAAGCCAGTCAGAAGGGTTTGTTGCAAGCTATTTTCGCCTTTTACTTATAGGCTGGATATGGAAGACCAGAAATGCGACTAGACAGCGTGACTGTTTTGACTGAACTCATGAACTGCATCAACAAGTGTAGCCACATGGCTTGGATTTATCCCAGGAGGTATACCGTGTCCTAGGTTGAATACATGACCGGTACCATTGCCAAAATCACTCAACACATATTTTACTTGAGCCTCAATATTTTTTGGAGAGGAAAAAAGAATTGTGGGATCTAAGTTGCCTTGAAGTGCAACCCGATCATTGACAAGTTTCCGCGCTGCTGATAGAGACATAGTCCAATCACATCCTATAGCTGCACAGCCTGTATCTGCCATCTGCGTGATCCAGGAATTACCACCTTTAGTAAACAAAATAATCGGAATTTTTTTGCTTTCATTATGTTGTTTTAGCTCTTTTATTATAATGGAAATTGGTAATAATGAGAATTCGAGGTAGTCATTATGGGCGAGAACCCCTCCCCAAGTATCGAAGATCATGAGAGTTTGAGCACCAGCTCTAGCTTGCGCTATCAAATAACGCGTTACTGATTCAGTCAAAACATCAAGCAGCTTTTTTAGTAGGGTCGGTTGCTGATAGAGCAATCCTTTAATAGCATTAAAGTCGTCACGTGAATTTCTGTCAATCATATAGGTGGCTAGTGTCCATGGGCTTCCTGAGAATCCTATCAGTGGAACTTGTTCCTCTAATTCAGCACGGACTATCTTGATAGTTTCCATTACATAGCCAAGCTCACTATCGATATTGGGTACACGAAGATTATTGATATCTTTCTCTGATCGAAGTGGTCGCTTGAATTTTGGCCCATAGCTTTCTTCTATTGTTAGTGCGAGACCCATAGCATCCGGTATCGTCAAAATATCAGAAAATACGATTGCTGCATCCAAGTCGAATCGATTAAGAGGTTGAAGCGTGACTTCGCGAGCAAGTTTAGGAGTCTTGCATAGTGCCAGGAAATCCCCAGCTTGCTTGCGTATTTCTCTGTATTCTGGAAGATAGCGCCCAGCTTGGCGCATGAGCCAAACCGGAGTGCAGTCTACAGTATCCCGCTGTAAAGCTCTAAGAAATCTTTGTGGTCGAATATTTTTACTCACGCGGCAATACGCGATAGCGCGCACTGAGACCACAAATCGTTCAAGGCTCTGCCAAGGTGTTCAATATCCGACTTTGTATGAACTCCCGAAGGTGTAATACGAAGACGCTCTGTACCTTTTGGAACGGTGGGATAATTGATTGGTTGTATGTAGATTCCATAGTGATCTAATAAATTATCGCTAATAAATTTACATTTAACCGGATCTTTAACCACTATTGGTACAATGTGACCTTTATTTTCCAAGTGCGGAATGCCAATTTCGTTAAGTTTCAATCGGACTTGGTTAACTCGAGCTTTATGTTCAGTTCTTTCCAGATTACTTATTTTTAGATGTTGAATGGAAGCTGTAGCGCCTGCAACTACAGTTGGGGGAAGCGCTGTGGTAAAAATAAAACCTGAAGAGAAGCTTCTTATAAAATCACATATATTGTTAGAGCCAGCAATATATCCTCCCATTACCCCAAAGGCTTTACCTAGTGTTCCTTCGATTACCGTGATTCTATCCATAAGGCCTTCACGTTCTGCAACGCCACCACCTCGAGGACCATACATTCCAACTGCATGGACTTCGTCCAAATAGGTCATTGCACCATGCTGTTCAGCTACATCGCAAATTTCTTCGATTGGGGCTATGTCTCCACTCATTGAGTAGATGCTCTCGAAGGCAATAATTTTCGGTTGATTTGGACCGCATTCTACAAGCTTTTTTCGAAGGTCTTCTGGGTCATTATGTTTCCAAATAATTTTTTCACATTTTGAATGACGGATTCCCTCGATCATGGAAGCATGATTTCCGGCATCTGACAAAATGACTGCATTATCAAGATGCGACCCTAGGCAGCTTAAAGCTGCCCAATTAGAGACATAGCCAGAGCTAAATAAGAGCGCTGATTCTTTAGCATGTAGGTCAGCTATTTCTTTCTCTAATAAAACATGCGCATGGGTTGTTCCAGAAATATTTCTAGTGCCTCCTGCGCCAGCACCGTAACGGTCTAAGGCTTGATGCATTGCCGAGATGACTTTGGGGTGTTGACCCATGCCCAGATAATCATTCGAACACCATATCGTAACCTCTTTCGTCTTGCTGTCCCTATACATTTTCGCCTTTGGAAATCTTCCACGGCTGCGCTCTAGTTCAGCAAAGACTCTATAACGACCTTCACGTTTAATTTTTTCGAGGGCTTGTTTCGCATATTCCTCTATGTTGATCATACCTGAAAGGTTCCCCATTTGATTCTATGCAGCATTTTTACTCATAGTGATTTTTGTATCGTACATATTTGTTGATATGCTAAACCGAACAACATTACTTAGGTTTAATTCTAACCTTTTATTATGCGGTAAGGTAAAAATTAGGTTATAAATTATATCCTTTGGTGGAATCGACCAATTGTTATCCTAAACTGGTTTGACAACAGATAATAAAACTACGGTCACAAGCACCACGGTGGGATATTCATTAAACCATCTATAAAACATCGGACTTTTTCGGTTACGATTATGCTTGAATTCTTGAATCATGAATCCACACCATATTTGGTAGATAATAATAGATAAAACCAAAACCAATTTAGCGTATAACCAGAAACCAGTTATTCCGTACGTCACCCACAGGAATAAGCCAGAAATAATAGTCAAAAGACTCGCCGGTGTCATAATTCCATAAAATAATCGGCGTTCCATCAGTTTGAATCGCTCTACAGAGATAGCATCCTCACATGATGAATGGTAAACAAACAATCTCGGAAGATAAAATAGCCCAGCAAACCACGTTACCATAAAAATGATGTGCAGCGCTTTAACCCAAAGCATGGGTTAATAAGTAATTGGTAAAAGTTTATTTTGGTTCATTATTCTTTTTTTTCAGTCTTTGGTAGTAAAGTAATAGCGGTAGCCTAGAGTAACTATTGCAGGGGTTTTCATAATTGACTATAGGTTGTTCAACCAGTCTTTCGGTTGTAAGAAATTCTGCTTAAGGTATTCCTGGGGGTCATGTTCATTAGTTGTAGGCCATTCATAGTGCCAGCTTGCTTGCGGAGGTAACGATACTAGAATTGATTTAGTTCTACCACCGCTTTCTAGTCCAAATCGTGTTCCTCGATCATGCACTAGATTGAATTCCACATAACGTCCGCGCCGAAAAAGTTGAAATTCACGTTCTTTTTTACCAAATGACAAATTCTTTCGCCGTTCGACGATTGGCAGATATGCTGGCAAAAAATGGTCACCAATACTCCGAGTTACTTCAAATGCATAATTAAAATTCTGTTCGTTAAAATCATCAAAAAAAATACCACCAATTCCCCGCTGTTCTTCTCTATGTTTTACTCTAAAATAATCGTCGCAGGATGCTTTGAACCTTTCATAAAGGCCAGGACTGAATTTTTGACAAGCTTTTTGGGCCACGCGGTGCCAATGTACAGCATCGTCAACAAACCCATAGCATGGAGAAAGATCAAATCCTCCGCCAAACCACCAATTTAATTCACCAATTTTAGGCCGAGCAAGGAAAAACCGGACATTCATATGCGATATAGGGACATAAGGATTTGCAGGGTGAATAACCACTGACACGCCCATAGCTTCGAATGCGCTTCCCACTAATTCTGGATGTCTAACAGTAGCTGCCTGGGGCATTTTATGACCCATAATGCGTGAGACGTTTACGCCAGCTTGTTCAAAAATCTTTCCCTTGCTCAACACCTTCGTGATTCCGTTGCTATTTTCCTTGCACCAAGGATCCTCCCTAAATCTGCCGACTTGGTCAATATTTTCTAGCTCAAGGCAAATATTTTTTTGAAGATTGAGAAAATAATTTTCTACGTCATCAATTGATAATTTATGCACAGTCATAAATATTTATAAGGGGATGCTATTAAAAATATTTCAGTAAATTTTATAGTCATGCCATTTTCGATCCTAAATGTTTTAGATTAAAATAACGATGTTACAAAATGTTAGTGAAGTGTTCACGAAAGTAATAGATAGGTTTGTTAATGTTAATATTATGATACATCAAGCAGTTTTGGCAAAAGACGCATGAAGTGCCTCAGATG
>CAYFJI010000142.1:0-4253 GCA_964343365.1 uncultured Acidiferrobacteraceae bacterium | reverse complement strand
GATCTTTTTGGTCGAATTCAAAATCCAGCCATGATCCGCGATAGGGGATTACTCGAGCATTAAATAATAATTTTCCAGATGCGTGAGTTTTACCTTTATCGTGATCAAAAAATACACCGGGGGAACGATGCATTTGTGAAACAACTACACGCTCTGTACCGTTAATAATAAACGTCCCGTTATCAGTCATCAATGGAATTTCACCCATATACACTTCTTGCTCTTTGACATCACGAATAATCTTGGTTGCTCCAGTTTCTGACTTCTCAAAAACCATAAGCCGGAGAACTGCATGCAATGGTGCCGAGTACATCAAACCACGTTGCTGACACTCACGAACATCGAAAGCTGGCTGACCTAACTTGTAAGTAGAAAAATCAAGTGATGCCGAACCGCTATAGCTCTCAATGGGAAAAACTGATTTAAATGCTGCCTGTAAACCCAGATCAATACGCTGATCAGGTACCACACCCTTTTGTAACAACTTTCTATATGATTCCTGCTGGATATCAAGCAAATTTGGAATCTCATCAAGCTGTGCTCTTTTGCTGAAACTTTTTCGTATCCGCTTCTTTTCTGTAAAGGAATAATCCATGCAATCCTCTTAGCCGCCCAGGCTTATCTGGTATTATTAAGGGTTAAAATCCCTTGTTCATCTAGTTAATTTTTTGATGCATAGCAACGCGAGACATTGCCCTCATAAATAAGGGGTGACAAAGCATCAAGCTGTAGCTTACGCTCCGAACAGTTTGTAACTGCACTATTTAATTTCTACGGTCGCGCCAGCTTCCTCAAGCTGCTTCTTAATCTCTTCCGATTCATCTTTAGAAACCCCCTCTTTAACCACAGATGGAGCAGATTCAACTAGATCTTTCGCCTCTTTAAGACCAAGCCCTGTTATAGCACGCACCGCTTTAATGACCCCAACTTTCTTATCACCAAAACTAGACAAGGTTACATCAAATTCAGTCTTTTCTTCGCTCGATGCTTCTGACGACACACCCCCAGCTGCCGGAGCAGCTACCGCTACCGCGGCTGACGCAGACACATTAAATTTTTCTTCAATATCTTTTATCAGTTCAGACAAATCCAGAACAGACATTTCCGCTATCGCGTTAAGAATTTCTTCGCGGGACATATTTATTTTCTCCTAATTTAGACTAATTTCTCCACAATAAAGCATAAATCCATATTAAATCTTATGCCGTCTCTTGACGATCTCGAACCGCTATGATCGACCGCGCAAGCTTTGATGGCGCTTCATTCAGTGTTCGCGCTAATGATCCGATTGGTGCAAGGAGGGTTGATGCTAACTTCGTTAGCAACTCCTCACGACCAGGCAGTGCAGCCAATTTTTTTATAGTATCTACATCAATAAGTTCTCCGTCCATAGAGCCAATAGTTATCTCGAACGCATCATTCAGCTTGGCAAAATCACTGACAGTTTTCGCTACTGCAACTGGATCCTTTGATGAGCTCAATAATATGGGTCCTGCGAAGTGATCAGATAAACAGTCGAATGAAGAACCTCTGACGCTAAGTCGAGCTAATGTGTTTTTTACTACACGGACATCCACTCCATTGTTACGGGCCTGGTGTCGCAAATCAGAGATCTGCGCAACAGTAAGTCCACTATAATTGGCAAGAATTGCGGCGTTAGCTCCAGAAAAGCTTTCAGATACTTCACTGACCACCGTTTCTTTTTTTTCACGGCTGAGACTCATTTAATACTCACTCCTTGTGGTTATAAAAATAGTGATCGAGCATAACCAATATCTCCAGCTCGACACACCGCCTGCGAGGGCTAGCTTGCGCCATTAAGCGAGTAACTATATTTCCAGTAACTCGCACCCACGATCTTCGACAAGACTAATTCCATTTACGCCTAATACTTGGTAAAGTTTAAGCGCGTTTGAAACTAGGCCTTCACTCAAAAAATTTTTACGATGCAACAGTTAATTTATCCACCTTAATCCCTGGGCCCATTGTCGTAGATAATGTTACTTTTTGTATATACTGACCCTTGGCCGTAGCAGGTTTAGCTCTATTAACAGCAGAAAATAGTGCATTTAGATTCTCTTTCAAAGCATCAATATCAAAAGACACCTTTCCAATAGGGCAATGAATGATACCCGCCTTATCAATACGAAATTGAACTTGTCCAGCCTTAGCATTCTCGATAGCCTTAGTAACATCTTGCGTAACTGTTCCAACTTTTGGATTTGGCATCAATCCACGGGGACCAAGTATCTGTCCTAACTTACCAACAACTCGCATAGTCGATGGGGTTGCTATACATATATCAAAATCAATATTGCCACTTCTAATTGCTTCCGCAAGATCATCAAGACCCACTATATCAGCACCAGCTTCACGCGCGGCATCTGCATCTGCACCCTCAGCAAACGCTGCTACCCTCATTGTCTTTCCTGTGCCCCTGGGTAAAACTGTTGCGCCACGAACATTCTGATCTGATTTTTTTGCATTAACTCCAAGATTGATCGCAACATCCACAGTTTCATCAAATTTTGTGCTACCTGTTTCCTTAATTAAGGCCAGTGCATCATCGAGTTTGTAAAACTCTCGATCATCACGCTTAGACGATAATGCTTTATACCGTTTTCCTATTCTTGCCATATCATATTCCCTCGGTTTCAATGCCCATACTTCGGGCGCTGCCCGCAATAATTCGGACAGCTTGATCCATATCATAAGCAGTTAGATCAGGCATTTTTACCTTAGCGATCTCTTCCAACTGACTTCTATCAACTTTTGCTACTTTGTTTTTATTAGGCTCTGCACTACCTTTATCTAATCCAGCTGCCTTTTTAAGTAGAACTGAGGCAGGTGGAGTTTTCTTTATATACGTAAAACTCTTATCAGCATAAACGGTTATCACGACTGGAATAGGCACGCCAGGCTCCATGCTTTGCGTTTCTGCATTAAAAGCTTTGCAAAATTCCATGATATTCAAGCCGTGCTGGCCTAAAGCAGGACCTACCGGAGGGCTCGGTTTAGCCTCACCAGCAGGAACTTGCAGTTTTATATACGCTTCAATTTTTTTTGCCATGCTTAGTATTCACTCCGAACCTGTTCCATTAAATTAACGAGCCCAACTAACCTTTCTCCACTTGACTAAAACTGAGCTCCACTGGAGTCGATCTGCCAAATATCGTAACAGCTACGCGTAACTTACTTTTTTCAAAATTGACATCCTCAACCGTTCCATTAAATTCGGCAAAAGGACCATCAATGACTCTGACAATCTCACCTGGGGCAAACGTATACTTCGGTCGCGGATGCTCTGCTCCTTCAACCACCTGTTGCAAAATAGAATTCGCTTCGCGGTCCGAAATTGGTACCGGCTGTGTATTAGTGCCGCCAACAAACCCTGAGACACGTGGTACTGACTTGACTAAATGCCATGCATCTTCAGACATTTTCATCTGTATTAAAACATATCCAGGGAAAAACTTACGTTCACTCGTTCTTTTCTGGCCATTCCTAAGCTCAACAACATCCTCTGTAGGAACCAGAATCTGTCCAAACTGATCTTTTATGTTGGAGCGGTCGATGTGTGTTCTTAGTGACAAAAGTACTTGTTTTTCAAAACCTGAATAAGCTTGGATCACATACCAGCGCATATCCTCACCTTTACTGGTATCGGTTTGCTCATCTGGCAGTGTCTGCGATGTTTTTATAATCTCTGTTTCAATCATTTCGCACTACCTTTTATCCTTTGATCCCAAGGATCAAGTCATAAACACCCCAGAGTGAAATTACGTCTAGCAGCCAAAGATACAAACCTATCAATATAACCAGAGCAATTACAACCATCGTTGACTGAATTGTTTCCTTTCTAGTAGGCCAGACAACTCTGCGAATTTCTGTCTTGGTACCGACCCCAAACTGCCAAGCAGCTCTACCAGGACCCGACGTAAAAGCTATTCCAGCTCCTGCTATCAAGCCAACAATAAAGATCCCTGTCCTTAATAAGGCTGACTGATCGCCCATAACATAAAAAGCAGCGATCCCAGCAATGATCACTAACGCCGCAACAACTAATTTGAGCTTATCCAAGACCTACTCCTGTGCTCTATTCCTGGCAGGCCAGGAGGGAATCGAACCCCCAACCTGCGGTTTTGGAGACCGCCGCTCTGCCAATTGAGCTACTGGCCTAATATCCCCAATCAGATTTATACTTTGAGATTAATCTCACTCTATTATCTTTGCCACAACACCCGCGCCAACAG
>CAYFJI010000141.1:0-4273 GCA_964343365.1 uncultured Acidiferrobacteraceae bacterium | reverse complement strand
TGCAATTCCCGTACTAACCACACACCGCAATACGCCTCTTGCTTGCACATCCTCAAGGGTGCCGGCTTGGGCACCTCCCGTCATCACAAGCGCTAGAGCCATAACTGCGGAAGTTATAGTCGTCTTGAGTTTCATTTGAACTCCTCTCTTGTCTTAATTTAATTGTTTTTCTGTTACACGAGCACAAGGATTAAAAATGTCAGTTTTCAGTTCCCCGAACTTTGTGTTACTGACATCGTAACCCGTTTTTCTAAAAGAATGCCACATTTAATTCCCATTTAAGTAAACTTTTCCTGTTAAAACAAAAAAAACTCATAAAATCAATAACTTAAATATTTTTTTGCTTCATCAGCGTGATAGGAAGACCGTACCATTGGGCCAGATGCTACCTGTATATAGCCCATTTCTAGACCTAATTCTCGAAATTCCTCAAATTCTGCAGGTGTAACATACCGTTCCACTGGCAAATGATAAGGGCTTGGTTGAAGATATTGACCGAGTGTTAAAAATTGCACATCATGGTTTCGAAGGTCTCGCATTACCCCAATTACTTCATCTTTTGTCTCTCCTAGCCCTAACATGAGTCCTGATTTTGTAGGTATATGATTAAACGCTTTGAAAAAATCCTTTAAAAGAATAAGAGAATGTTTATAGTCGGCGCCTGGCCTCACCCTGCGATAAAGCCGCGGAATCGTTTCAAGGTTATGATTAAACACATCAGGTAGCCCTTTCTCAATAGCCTGCAGGGCACGTTCTTTTCTGCCACGAAAATCAGGAACTAAAATTTCAATTTTAATTGTTAATTCTTGCTCTCTTATAGTGTTAATACAATCCGCAAAATGACTTGCACCTCCATCTCTTAAATCATCTCTGTCTACTGAAGTAATGACGACATATGTTAGCCTCATTTTTTTGACAGCAACAGCAAGAGCGTGAGGTTCGTTTTCATCTAATGGTCTCGGTCTACCATGAGCTACATCGCAAAATGGGCAGCGCCGGGTACACAAATCACCCATTATCATGAAGGTAGCAGTACCATTATTAAAACATTCCCCTAGATTAGGGCAATTAGCTTCCTCGCAAACGGTGTGTAGACCCTGCTCACGCAGAATATTCTTTAGGTTTGCAACTTTTGGAGTTCCTGGAAACGGCGCTCTGATCCAGCGGGGTTTTCGTAGTCGCTCGACAGAATCTGTTTTAGGAAACTTAACAGGAACTCTAGAAACTTTATCTACATTTCGTTGCCGAGGATTTGGTTTTGTTTGTTTCATGTTTCTTCTTGATTGTAAGTACTGACAGGAGGACACATACAGACCAAGTTCTTGTCGCCATACAAACCATCAATTCTCCCGACGGGCGGCCAATATTTCTCCTGAAGAGTATGTTCTGCTGGAAAGAAAGCTTGAGTTTGGGAGTAGGGGTACGGCCATTCATCCTCTGCCACTAGTTTAATAGAGTGGGGGGCATTTTTTAGCAAATTATTTTTTTTGTCTGCAACTCCCGATTCAATTTCTGTTATTTCTTTGCGAATAATAATCATTGCATCACAGAATCGATCAATCTCAGATTTGGATTCACTTTCCGTTGGTTCAATCATAAAAGAGTCAGGTACTGGCCACGACATGGTAGGCGCATGAAATCCAAAATCAACTAAGCGTTTTGCAATATCCTCTACCGTGATACCTGTGTGGGTTCGTATTGGTTTAAGATCAATGATACATTCATGTGCTACCCAACCTTTAGTTCCTGTGTAAAGAATTGGATAATATGGTTTTAGCCGTTTAGCGATATAGTTAGCGTTTAAAATGGCAACTTCGGTTGCCTTGCGTAAACCGTGGGGACCAAGCATGGCGATGTAAGCCCATGATATAGGTAAAATACTTGCGGAGCCCCACGGCGCAGATGAGACAGTACCAACTGTTAAGTTATGGCCTGCTGCTGGATTTACACCTTCCACCACCGGATGGTCTGGCAAGAATCGAGCCAAGTGTTTACGCACTCCTATAGGCCCCATGCCGGGACCCCCTCCACCGTGAGGAATCGCGAAGGTCTTGTGAAGGTTTATATGCACAACATCAGCACCAATATCAACAGGTCGGCAAACCCCTACCAGAGCGTTGAGGTTAGCTCCGTCCATATACACTTGACCACCATGTTTGTGGATAATGTCGCATATTTCAGTAACATTTTCTTCAAATACTCCATGAGTGGAAGGGTAGGTTATCATCAACGCACCTAATTGATTTTGATACTGAATAGCTTTATCTGTGAGGTCGTTGATGTCTATATTGCCCTCGTGGTCACAATTAACCACTACTACTTGCATGCCAGCCAACACCGCGCTCGCAGGATTTGTTCCGTGGGCGGATTCGGGAATTAAACAGATGTTTCGTTCTGGTTGGCCGCGACTTTCATGTAATTTAAGTATACAAAGCAACCCAGTATATTCGCCTTGCGATCCGGCATTTGGTTGAAGTGAAATGGCATCAAAACCAGTAATTTCACACAACATGCTTTCCAACTCATCAAATAGTTGTTGATAACCCTGGGTTTGATCTAATGGTGCGAATGGGTGAATGTTACTGAAGCTTCGATGGGAAACAGAAATCATCTGGGTGGTAGAATTAAGCTTCATGGTACATGAGCCAAGAGGGATCATCGAGCGCCCAAGGCTAATATCTTTGCTCGCAGTGCGCCGCATAAACCGCATCATTTCTGTTTCCGAGTGGTAACTGTTGAATATTTCGTGTTCTAAAAAAGAAGATTTACGCTGTAAGTAGGATGGAATGATGTCTGCGACTTCATTATCCAGAAGATCTATTTGTAATTCCTCTGAAGATCGTGCGCTAAATGCTTGCCATAGCGTTCTAATATTTTTCCTTTTTGTCGTCTCGTCTAAGCTAATTGCAAGTCGGTTTTGATCTATAAGTCTTAAGTTAATTTTTGATTCGCGAGCACGGGCCGCAATCCGTCCCGCCATACCAGGTACATTAATTTCAATTGTGTCAAAAAATTCTTTGTTATTTACGGTATAACCTAATTTTGTAAGGCCTAAACTAAGAATCATTGTCATTCGATGCACTCGACTTGCAATAGCTTTAAGACCTTTGGGGCCATGATACATCGCATACAAAGCAGATAAATTAGCTAAGAGGACTTGGGCTGTACAAATGTTACTTGTAGCTTTCTCACGGCGAATATGTTGTTCGCGAGTTTGTAGAGCCATTCGAAGAGCTTGTTTACCGTGAGAATCAATCGAAACACCTATCATTCGGCCAGGGATTGATCGCACAAAAGATTCTCTCGTTGCAAAAAAAGCGGCATGCGGGCCGCCGTAGCCCATTGGCACACCAAATCTTTGACTATTTCCAACTACTACGTCTGCTCCGAATTCACCTGGTGGTTTGAGCAAAGTCAGCGCTAGAAGATCTGTTGCAACGACAGCTATTGCTTTTTTTTCATGGATAGTGGATATGGGATTGCTGAGATCATATAAGTATCCCATAGAGGTTGGATATTGAATTAGAGCACCAAAAAAATTGTTATCGTCAATATCTTTTAGTGGGTGTCCTAAAATTATCTTAAAACCTAGAAACTGAGCTCTTGTTTTCAGAACCGATATAGTCTGGGGGTGAGAATTAACATCTACAAAAAATGTGTTCGATGTATTTTTAGAGATTCGTTTGGCCATTGCCATCGCTTCTGCTGCAGCTGTTCCTTCATCTAAAAGTGAGGCATTAGCTATTTGCATGCCGGTTAAGTCACTTACCATATGTTGAAAAGCAAGCAGGACTTCTAGACGTCCTTGGCTTACCTCAGCCTGGTAGGGTGTGTAAGCAGTGTACCAATCAGGGTTTTCAAGGACATTTCGTTTTATGACATTAGGCATTACTGTACCGTAATAACCACAACCAATCATTGATATAAAAACTTTATTCCGCCTCCGCATATGTCGAAGATAGGTGCTAGTCTCCCTTTCACTGCGGGCAGGCGTGAGGTTGAGAGGCTCACTGACTAAAATAGATTGGGGCACAGTTTCTTGAATAAGCTGATCCAGTGAGTTGATACCTAATAGATCTAGCATGTCCGATATATCTGTTTCACTCGAACCAATATGCCGGTTTAGGAAATCCCCGTGCATTTCCAAATCGATCAAGCTGGGACGTTTGTAATTATTCATGTCAAATTGCTCCCCAAGTACAAAAAACTACGATGCTGAAGTCACCATTTCTTGGTAAGTTTTCTCATCCAGCAAACTGGCCCATTCGTTTAT
>CAYFJI010000140.1:0-4300 GCA_964343365.1 uncultured Acidiferrobacteraceae bacterium | reverse complement strand
TCAAATTTAGGTAATAAACTAATTTCTTTACCATTTTTATTTATAATTTTTCCAGTAGCTATTCCATCTCTTAATTCAGGAGAACCTATAAAAGCATCTGAAACATCATGCCAAAAAGTTCCATCAGCATTTTCTCCGTAATGTCTACTTTCTGTTAACTTCATACCAGTATTCATACGTATTTCATTTTCTCTTTCCATTAAATAATTTATCCAATTTTCTTGTTTTCTTATAGAATTTTCTGGTGGAGTAGTAAAAGTAGAACCAGTTGCATCAATTAAACGCTCACGTAGTTTAATTGCTTCTGGAGATTGTGACCATGCTACAACATCATCCCATTTATCAAAACTTGCAACTTTTCTAGATATAGGGTCTAAAAATAATTTTTCATATTGAAATACTCTTGCTTCTAATGCTTTAGGACTATCCATAGAAACAGGAACATATTGTGTATTTCTTTTATTTATTTTTGCTAAATTAAATCCACTATAAGCAAAGTTAGCTTGTATAGCTTCATGATATGCATGTGATAATGTTACTTCATTAACATCTTCTCCAGAATCCATAATATTTTTCATTACATTTTTTAACCAATGTCTTTTTGGAAGTTGACCATAACTATAAAGCCATTGAAAATAAAAGAATGGAGAATCTAATGCACCTTTTAAATCAGGATGTACAGCAAAAAATAATTGCTCTTCTAATAAAACTCTTGATGTTAAAGCTTGTTTTGTAATCATTCTTGGTTTTTGATAATATGACATCCATTTATCTAATACATTTGTAAAAATATCTTTTTCAATACTTTTACCAGGAATTTTAATATTTTTTAAAAGACCACCTTGTTCTTGTAAATCTTCAATATACATTTTTGCATTTTCAACAAATCGTCCATTTTCAAAATCTGGAACTTCGTCAAATCTTTTTCCTAATGCTCTATCAATAATTCTTCTTGATATTAAAGGTGCTCCTTGTTGTGCTGCTTCTGATAACTTTGTTATTGTAGGAACAAACCATGTATTACCTGCATCATCAACTTGTCTTACTGTCCATTGATTAGGTATCATTTTACCTACATTAGGGTCAACTAAATATTGTTGTATTTGTTCATCTCTATCATATAATTTTTTGAGATGATTTTCTACAATTTGAGCTCTTCTAGGATTTGCTTCTACAGCAACTTTATCAATATCAGCACCACCTAATTTTCTACCAAATTTTAAAACATTATTTATTGTGTATTTCATTCCAATAAATTCATTTAATAAATTATCAGCTATTTTTGGATTAATTCCTGAATTTAATATGTGTTTAACAACAGTGTTATAACCATCTTGTTTATTCGAAAAAGGAATTACTGCTCCAGGAACTGTAGCAAATTTCTTTCTCCAATAAGGTGACATACCACCAGTAAGTTCAGAATAAAAACCTAAATTTCTACCTATTCTTTCTCCACCATCTAACCAAGTTCTATAATCTGCTTTTCTTAAAACTCTTAAATCACTTAATACATCTGGTGTAGCTAATCTAATATTTGTTGCATTTCTTCTAAAAACACCTCTACTTGCATTATCAACAGTTTGTATTGCTTTACTTATACCTCTACCAGCAATTGAACCTAAAGAAGGAAGTCCAGGATTAGTTCCAGTTACTTTTCTAATTGCTTCATTTAACATATAAGATTGACCTTTAGGCAAACTATGTAATTTAAATGGAGTTTGCATACCTTTACCCATATACCCATCTCCATATGCGTATTCAAATATTTTTCTTATACCATCTTCAGTATCTGTATCTACTAATTCTTTTTTAATTTGATAAGGAAATTCTTTTGTCCAATAATCTTGGTCTAAATTATATAATGATTTATTATCTGCATAAGATTTTAATTTTCCACCAGCAGCTAATCTATCTGTAAGTAACTTAGGAGTACCATGTAAAACACCTGGTGCAACTCCACCAAATAAACCATATTGTTTTCTCATTTTTTTACTTTGTTTTTTAGCATTTTTTAATTCAGAAGCTAACTCATCAGTAAATTTATTAATTTTAGTTGTTTGTAAATTAAGAGTAGGTAATACTTCATCAATATTATCTACTGCTTCACCAGTTATTGGATTTCTATTATTTTGTTTTGCCCAATTAGTAGCAATTTCTTGTTTTTTTAAATCATCAAAAACTAAATCATCTTCATATTTGTTTACAACTTTTAATAATTTATTTGCTTTTCTAAGTCCTCTTACTACAAAACCACCAAACAGTTCAGGAATTATTCTTGCTTTACCATCTATCCAACCAGAAGCAGAATTATATGCTTCACTTCCAACTCTATGTTGTAATGATGCTTGGTATCTTCCTTGTGAATATGGAATTTTTATATTTAATTTTTCATTCATATTCATTTCATGTGTGTCAGCATATTCCTGTGCCATAGCAGGATTGTATATAAATCTTCTACCAGCAAAAGCTTCAATTTGATTTGGATTTTGAATTGATGTCCAATTTATTTCTCCATCTTCATTTGGTTTAACAATTGGTGTTCCAAGTCTTGCATATGTATATTTTACAGCTTCGTCATATGACATTGTTTTTAATAAATCTTCAAACTCAGGTTGATTTTCAGCTATTAAAGACTCGACAGTAATTTTATTGTCCCTGTTGTAATTAACAGGTTGACCTAATGATACTTGATTTAACATTTCAAATAAATATGCTTCACCACCTTGTTCATCAGCTTCTTTAGCAAATTTAAGCCATTGTTTAGTTTCGTCTAACCAATTTTCTTTTTCACCAAGACCTTCAACTTTAGTTTTTTCAAAATCAATAGGTATAAACTTTTGTGCTTCTTCTTTTGTATAACCTTGTTCCATGTATCTATCCATAGCATTTAATTGCTGTGCATAAGCCCAAACTCTAGAATTAAATATTGGATAATTATCTTTAATTAAATACCTAGCACCAGGTATTGCATATAACATTTTTTCCATAGGATTTAATGCATCGTATTGTTCGTTTGAAATTAATTCACCAGTTTCTTGATTCATGTATGGTTCTGGAATACTAGGACTTACATTGAAAGGATTCCATTTAACAGTTATTTCAGATAAAGCATCTTGTAATGCAACAAACCATAATGATGTTTGTGTTTTTCCAACTTTAATATCTTTTTCATCATCGAATGGAGCATAAGCTAAAGAACCTAAACCAAATAAAATATCTGAATAATGCATAGTCATATCTTCTATATGCTTGCCAGTGTTATGTTTTTCTCTTGAAGTTTCCCAAACTTCTGAAGCTTGTGCGCACCATTGTTTATTATATTCATCACATAATTCAACTATTGATGGTGAATCAACAGGTAATTCAGTATTTCTAGCTAAAGGGTCTAAAACTTCTAAAGGTAAATTAGCATACCTTTCTGATAAAGCACTTAGTCTAGTTGTGTATTGTGGATTATTATCTAAGAACTGTTGTGCAGCATCATACTTAGATTGTTCGATATTTCCTAGATAACCTAGTTTCTTTTCTTGAATGAAATTGAGTCTCATTCTTTTCTATATTTCTGAGCATTTCTAGCATTAAGCAATTCTTTAAATATTAAATTATCTGGATTATTTGCAACAACAGTTTCCATTAAGATATCTAAATCTTCTTGTAGAAATTGTGCAGGTGGAACATTTTGTTGAAAAATATTTCCAGCCGTTGCATCTTGTTCAAGATAATTGGTTGAACCCATAACACCATCTTGTACACTTCCTCCAGCTTGAAATGGAAATGGTGAGTTTGCTCCACCACTATCTCCAAGTCCACTAACTTCTTGTTGTGCAGATAAAGCTTCTTGTTGACCTTGAGGTACGTCAGGCATTCTTACAATAGGTTGTTTGCCGTCAGTTCTTTGACTTAAAGCACCTGGCCCACTTACAGCTGCTGGAGTTGAGGGCTTCCTGTATCCACCTCTTCTAGATTTCGTCATAATAATTATCTCTTATCATTATGATTACACCTGGAGCAGGGTTAATAACAGTAAAAGCTTGATTTTTATATTCATTAAAAATATTTACTTCTTCTTCATCTAATGCATCTACTATTCCAAAATTATTTTCAATAATATTCCAATACTCTAATTCTGTATTATCCATTACATACCTCCCATTAATGCTTGTTGTATACCAGGAGGTCCTGCTTGTTGAGGCATCATTTGTTGATTTTGTTGTGCCATAAAAGCTTCTTCTTCAGGTGTTAATTGTGGTTCTTGTGGAGTATAGAATAATCTTAATATTTCTGTCATCTCTGCTGGAAA
>CAYFJI010000139.1:0-4325 GCA_964343365.1 uncultured Acidiferrobacteraceae bacterium | reverse complement strand
AGGGCGACGCTCTCCCAACTGAGCTAAGCACCCGTCTCTGTTCTCTGCAGTACCTCATTAATCTTAAAGACACCTGAATTCTACTAGATGCACATAATTCTGCAAGATTTTAGAAATGATAAAGGCCCATGATTTTTAAGACAAGAACACCGTCCCGTGAATTCATCACTTTTTATTGGCTCAGATCACTGATTACCAACTAATTAAACAAAAATAAGGTGTCAACAAAGATATATTGAATAAATGAGAGAGCAATCTCTTCCTTTTCTCTAGACAGCTTTAATTCGCCGATTACAACAGTTTCAGGCCATTATTGTACAAACTTCAAGATGTAATCAGGCTGCCTCTCAATATATCGCAGTATAGAGCAAACGGAGACACTGTTCATGTCTCCGTTTATTATTTGGATCAGCTTAAATTAGATTTTTTTGTCTCTACCGTAAAGAGAACTAAGCCAATTTGAGAGAATCATGTTTACCCATAATTCGGAAGGCAGAGTAGATTCTCACTTCACCTACCAATAACCGACAATCACCTCGTAAACAAATATAATGACTACGAATTAACCGTATCCTTAAGTTGCTTGCCAGCCTTGAATTTAGGGGCCCGAGAAGCTGCTATAGATATTTCTTCACCTGTTCTTGGATTGCGTCCTGTCCTTGCCGCACGATCACTGACCGAAAATTGGCCAAAACCCACAACTGAAACCGAGTTACCTTGTCGTAATTGGTTGCCAATTATCTCAAACACACTTTCTACCGCGTTACCAGCCTCTGATTTACCCAATCCACTTCTGGCTGCCACAGCATCTATTAATTCCGCTTTGTTCACATTTCGCTCCTGTTATTGTTGCTAGTTGTAATGGTCGCTTTTTCTTAATTTACCTAATCTGACAAAAAGGTGTTCAAGTCATAGATCCTGAACCCTCGCCTATAAAACTTTATAACTTGATCAAAATTCTAACGCAACTTAGTAAATAACCATAGATCTCACGAATTAGCACCTTTTTGTTCTTAATAATATATAGTCGAAAAACGCTACAACTTACTGATCTATAAGCCATAAACTTAGTTTATATTAGCTTTTTGGTCGACTTCCTCGAAGGATCAAAATATACGATAAACAGATTTAGTCAACTAAAGTAAGTTAATGAGTGCGTGCATAGTCATCTGTTTCGTCTGTTGATGAAGCCTGACTTTTTGATTTAGCGGATATCGATTCTTCCGATTTTACTCCGTCCGACATTGGAACATTTTCTAAAGCAAGGGCAAAAATCTCGTCAATCCAGCGGACAGCGACTATATCTAGGCCTCGTTTGATATTCTTTGGAACTTCTATCAACTCTTTTTCATTTTCCTTAGGAATTAAAACTGTTTTGAGCCCACCTCGTTGTGCGGCTAAAAGTTTTTCTTTTAAACCTCCAATTGGTAGCACTTCTCCTCTAAGGGTAATCTCACCAGTCATAGCAACCTGAGATAGAACTGGGATTTCCGTGATTGCAGAAAACATGGCGGTACACATACTCACTCCCGCGCTAGGACCATCTTTCGGCGTTGCCCCCTCAGGAACATGAATATGTACATCCTGTTTCTGAAAAAAATCAGTGTCAATGCCGTATCTCTGGCCTCTAGTACGGACAACGCTCATAGCCGCTTGTATAGATTCCTGCATCACCTCACCTAACTTACCAGTATAGATATGATTTCCTTTTCCTGGCATTACTGCTGCTTCAATAGTTAAGAGTTCACCGCCCACTTCGGTCCACGCTAAGCCAGTCACTTGGCCCACACGATTATTTTCTTCTGCCTTTCCATAGCGATGACGACGAACCCCAAGATATTTATCAAGTCCTCGACTTGAAATTGAAACTAAATCTTTAGTTTTAGTAAGCAGCAAATGCTTCGTAACCTTTCTACATATTTTCGCAACCTCACGCTCAAGATTACGCACTCCTGCCTCGCGAGTGTAATATCTTACTATGTCCTTTAGGGCGCTCTTTGCTATAGAGATTTCAGATGATTTCAATCCGTTATTGTTAACTTGCTTAGGGACGAGATAGCGTGTCGCTATATTGATCTTCTCTTCCTCCGTATATCCCGAGATTCGAATAATTTCCATTCTATCAAGCAAGGGGGCTGGAATATTTAGAGTATTTGCAGTTGCTATAAACATGACCTCCGATAAGTCGTAATCTACTTCTAGATAGTGGTCACCAAAAGAGTGGTTCTGTTCAGGATCTAAAACTTCCAGTAACGCTGAAGACGGATCCCCCCTAAAATCCATCGACATTTTATCGACCTCATCTAACATGAAGAGCGGATTTCGACTTTTAGCCTTTGCTAAATTTTGGATGATTTTCCCTGGTAGTGAACCAATATAAGTACGTCTATGTCCACGAATTTCAGCTTCGTCCCGAACACCGCCCAAAGACATCCTTAAGAACTTTCTATTTGTAGCGCGCGCTATAGATTCCCCGAGAGACGTTTTACCAACACCCGGTGGCCCCACCAAACATAATATTGGACCTTTTGCTTTATTTATTCTTTGTTGAACCGCTAAATACTCGAGAATACGTTCCTTGACCTTTGCTAATCCATAGTGATCATTCTCAAGAATTTCCTCTGCCTTAGCAAGATCCTTTGATATGCGTGTCTTTTTCTTCCACGGTACCTGAATTAACCAATCAATGTAATTCCGAACCACCGTTGCTTCTGCAGCCATTGGCGCCATCATTCGAAGTTTTTTGAGTTCTGATTCAGCTTTTTCTTGGGCATCCTTCGGCATACCAGCCTCATCAATTTTCTTTTGTAGTTCCTCTAACTCATTTGGAGTCTCATCCATTTCACCGAGTTCGTTTTGAATAGCCTTCATCTGCTCATTTAAATAATACTCCCGCTGGCTTTTCTCCATCTGCTTTTTTACTCGCCCACGAATTCTTTTTTCAACTTGCAACAGATCAACTTCTGACTCCACTATGCCTAATAAATATTCCAACCTTTCTCGATCATCAGAAATTTCGAGTACTTTTTGCTTTTCTTCATTCCTTAAATTCAGATGTCCAGCAATCGAATCTGCTAAACGCCCAGGTTCATTAACACTCGCTAACGAAGTCAAAATTTCCTGAGGTATTTTGGAGCTCACTTTTACATACTTTTCAAACTGCTCCATTACAGTACGGATCAGTACTTCAGATTCCTTGTCGTCAACCTCATCGCTCACGATCGGTTGTGTGTCTACTCTAAACATATCATCCGAATCTACATAACTGACAATCATTGCTCTAGAGATACCTTCCACCAACACTTTTAGGGTACCATCAGGTAATTTCAAAAGTTGAAGGATATTTGCGACGGTTCCAACCTTGAATATTTTCTCTGCAGAAGGATCATCATCAGTAGCATCATGCTGGGCAGCAAGAAAAACCCGCTTTCCAGCCTCCATAGCAGCTTCTAAAGCTCTAATAGACTTTTCTCGCCCCACAAAAAGAGGGATTACCATATGCGGGAAAACTACTACATCCCTTAGCGGGAGTAACGAATAACGAGTGCGAACCTGGGGTTCGATTTCTGAATCGGTATCTTCTGTCATTGGTTATATCTATGTCAAATGTATTAATGGCTAAAATTGCTATAAATTTTTTTGTACCTCACTATTAAAATATGCGGTCGCAACATGCTATTTTCAACCACAATTTAACTTTTTTATTCTCTAAAAAGATTCTCAAGATTGTTGTGTTACCCTTGTCGTATCCTCATAAACATAAAGTGGACATGATTCTTCTTCAATAACACTCGAATCTACTATCACCTTACGTACATTCTCTAACGAAGGAAGCTCAAACATAGTATCAAGCAGTGCTTTCTCAAGAATAGATCGTAGTCCGCGAGCACCTGTTTTTCTATCCATGGCGCGTTTCGCAACTGCACGCAATGTTTCTTCTCGAAATTCTAAATCAACATCTTCTAAGTCAAAAAGTTTACGATACTGCTTAACCAAGGCGTTCTTAGGTTCCGTCAGTATAGTAATCAAAGCGGGTTCATCTAATTCTTCTAGCGTAGCAATCACTGGCAACCGACCAACGAACTCTGGAATTAAGCCAAACTTAATTAAATCTTCTGGCTCTAAATCACGCAACAGCTCACCAACCTTCGATTCAGTCGACCGTCCTTTAATGTCAGCACCAAAGCCAATTCCAGACTTTTCTGAGCGCTCTCTAATCACTTTTTCCAAGCCGGAAAATGCGCCACCACAAATAAAGAGAACATTACGCGTGTCGACCTGTAGGAATTCCTGTTGAGGATGTTTTCTACCACCTTGTGGAGGAA
>CAYFJI010000138.1:0-4354 GCA_964343365.1 uncultured Acidiferrobacteraceae bacterium | reverse complement strand
TTTTCATTGGACGTTTCGAGAGATTTTTTGAGAATGCGCGCTTCTTCAATAGTCGCAGTCGGATATATTTCTTTGACTCCGAGATCTAACAATACAGTAATTACAGATGTAGCTCGCAGTACATCAATTACGATACATGTTTTCCCATAAGGTATTGTGGTCGGTGGAATTTGAGCAACAGAAATTTTCATAATCTATATTCTATATTGCTTTACTGTTGTATGCAGTTCTTTGGTTGATAGGTAAATCAATTGATTTTTGATAAGATCAAGAGATTAGGTGGAAATATTCTTCCTATGAAAAGAAAACTTTGTTGATTTCAATGGAGGGATAGTTGGTTAATCAATCTTCAAAAACAATTCGACAAGGTGGTAGCTTTGGTACGCGTTATCTTGATGCGAGCCAAGCCAATCAATCTTTTTTATGTGTAGGTCTTGATCCTATTCCTGAACTTATTCCGCATGGTGTTGACGTCAGAGAATTCTTACGAACGATCATCGAAGTTACAAAAGATTTCGTTTGTTGTTATAAACCAAATATAGCTTTTTTTGAACAATTTGGTCGTGAAGGTTGGGATATCCTCTTTTCCACAATCAATTCCATTCCTGAGCAAATTCCAGTGTTATTAGATGCAAAACGTGGTGATATCGGACATACTGCCGAGGCTTATGCTAAAGCAATATTTGATGAATTAGAAGTTGATGCAGTTACTCTAAATCCATATTTGGGATTTGATGCCTTGAAGCCGTTTTTATCTAGAGAAGATAGACATTCATTTATTTTATGTAGAACTTCTAATCAATCAGCAGTTGATTTACAGGATTTACAGATAGATGAATTAAAGTTATATGAAAAAGTTGCTCAATTAGCACAATCATGGAATACGTCTAACAATGTAGGTTTGGTTGTTGGTGCAACATATCCAGAAGAAGCAAGGCGCGTTAGGGATATTTGTCCGGACCAACTTTTATTGTTGCCTGGAGTAGGCGCACAGGATGGTGATTTGAAATTGGCTGTCCAATCTGCTGTGAAAAGTGATGGTGGTGGTATTTTGGTTAACGCTTCTCGTGGCATTCTATATGCTCAGCCGTATAATAATGGTTGTGCAGTAGGTGGGTGGGCTGAAGCATCTCAATTGGCTGCATCTGAGTTACGTGATCAAATTAATGCCGCATTGTAATTTACAAAAATCGTCATAATATATGAAGAGATTACTCGATAAGGAGACGACTTTGAACGAAGTGATTATCGATAGTATACGAGTAGGTCTTCGCCATTATCGAAGAGTAGTTGTTTTAAAGCAAAAAGACGCAGAAAGATTTTTACCTATTTGGATAGGTGCTGATGTGGCTGATTCAATTGCATTCCGGTTGCAAGAGGTTAGTTCTCCACGTCCATTAACTCATGATTTGCTAATGAGTATGGTTGATTCTTTAGGTGGTGAGATTAAATCAGTAGTGATCAATGATCTACGTGAAGATACATTTTATGCGTTGATTAAAATTGAAAAAGATAATGAAATACTGGAGATAGATGCAAGATCATCTGACGCTATTGCTATGGCTGTAAGAGCTTCAGTTCCAATTTATGTAGCTGACCATGTTTTAGAAACAGCTGCTGTAGTGCTAGATGGTGAAGTTAGTGTTTCTGGAAATGTGACTGGAGTTGACAGTGCTCCTGTTAGCAATGAAGAATTAGAAAAGTTAGAAATCTTTCGAGATTTTGTAGATGAGCTTGATCTTGATAATCTTGGCAGAGAACCAAAATCAGAAATTTGAGAACATTTTTATAACTTAATTTGCTTTTAGAGGCGGACTTTTAGATAGTGATTTGAGCAACAAATGAAAATTCATTTGATCGTGGTGCTTAGGCATACTACCGTTCCGCTGATTTCGATCCTTTAGGAGAGAATCATGTGGAGAGCATCAGTAATAAATTTGGTTGGAGTTGGAGTATATCTAGCTACATCAATTGTGGTTCCCACACTAGTCGGTCATTATTTTGATGGTCGATTGAATACGGAACCTTTACTTACTTTATGCGGTATTGGATTAGGTTTATTTGTTGGATTTGTCGGTGCGTATCGTCAATTACAAGATGTAATTCGAGATACAGATAGTGAACGAGGTTAAAGCGGATGCGAGCTGCAATCATAGCAGTTTCTTTATTGCTTTTGGTTGGTGTAGGTGTAATTTTTGTTGGTGGAGCTTCTCCCGCCATCATAGTTGCACCTGAGAAAGTTTTTCACTGGCCTGTGATTGGCAGTGTCACAAATACAATGTTTACTTCTTGGTTTGTTGTTCTTTTTTTGGTTGTTATAGGTGTATCAGTTGGGCGACGTCTTTCTGTAGTCCCTAGTGGATTTAGTGGTGCTGTAGAAGCTGCAGTAGAAGCCTTTTACAATATTGTTGTTCAAGTTGCGGGTGAAAAAAACGGACGTCGTTTTTTTCCACTTGCTGCAACAATTTTCTTTTTTATTCTAACATCTAACTATTTCGGTCTTTTGCCCATAAACAACGTTATTGGTTTAACGGAAGTTAACCCTGGTTTTGCTGATAAGCATGTGGCTATGTCACAGTCTGAAATTCCAATAGTTGGTTTGAATGTAGCTTATATTCCGACTACTCCGGATGCTGTTGATTTAGCCGCTGGTGATAAAGCTTACTTAGAGTATGATGATGGTCATCGTGTAGAGAAAGTTGCTAAAGATAAACACAACGATCATTCCAATGTTACTTCTGTAAAAGATACTTCTCCGTCTAAAGAATCACATGACCATGAAGGTGCAACTATTACAGGATTTAATGGTTTGATTGCTCCATATTTCCGGTCAGTCATGACTGATGTAAATGCACCTCTTGCGATAGCTATTTTTTCATTTTTATTTGTAGAATTTTGGGGATTACAAAGCTTAGGTGTAAGTTACCTATCTAAGTTTTTTAGCTTTGGCAAATTGCTTAAAGGGGATATATTAGGTGGAATTATTGAAGTTTTTGTTGGTTTGTTAGAATTTGTTTCAGAACTATCAAGGATGGTTTCCTTTACCTTCCGTCTATTTGGGAATATTTTTGCTGGAGAAGTATTATTACTTATGATGACATTTTTGGTTCCCTTTGTTTTAGTTGACGTTTTTTATGCATTAGAGCTATTTGTTGGTCTAATTCAGGCGTTTGTTTTTGCAATGTTAACTTTAGTGTTTGCTGTCACTGCGGTTTCACACCACGGTGATGAAGCGCACTAAAGTTTTGTTAGGTATTGATGTGAAAAAAGTTGTTGCAGGATCATTACGGAAATACGTGTGATCAGAGAGGTATTGAAGATGACAGCTGGATCTATATTAAGTCGAGGGTTTGTTTTGTTGCTGATGTTAGGAGCTGCATTCCTTGCTTCGACTGGTGTGGCTGGCGCTGCTGAAGGTGCTGCCGATAATGAAAGTACTGCTAATGCTGCTAAGTTTATGGCTGCAGGGATAGCTATGGGTGTTGGTTCATTTGGTCCTGGTATTGGTATTGGATGGCTTGGTGGGAAAGCGATGGAAGCACTTGGGCGTAATCCAGAAGCTGCTGGCGTGATACAGACAAATATGATTTTGGGTATTGCGTTTGCTGAAGCTATTGGTATTTATGCACTTGTTGTTGCAATTCTAATCGGCTTTGTTTTCTAAATATCTCAGTCGGGTATCGGGGCGTGAAATTTCACGCTCCGTTTTTGAAGACTGGGAGAGGCTATTATGAAATCTGTAAAAAATAGAACAAGACCAAAAAAGCTTGGCTTTTGTCGTTATTTCGCTGTGATGGTAGCGGCTGTTATCTTTGCTTTAATGCCTGGGATGGCTATGGCTGCAGAAGAAGTTGAAGGTATATCTAAACTTGGGATTAATATACCTGGACTTATTGCGCAGTTGGTCAACTTCTTGATTCTTCTTGTGGTATTGAAGATTTTTTTGTGGGGACCAATTCTTAAGGTTCTTGATGAAAGAAAACGTCGAATTGAAGAGGGATTAAATCGCGCAGAGCAGGCTGCCTCTGATGCGCTTGCTACAGAGGAAGAGGCTCGGAAGGTGATTGAAGAAGCACGTGCTGAAGCTCGTGCTCAAACTCTTCGCTCTCAAGAGTCTGCTGCAAAATTACGAGAAGAGTTAGAAGAAAAGGCTAGACAGGAAGCAGATCAAATTATTGAACGAGCTCGTGAAGAAATACGATTGGAAAAAGAGCAAGTTGTTCAACAATTACAATCTCAATTTGCAGATTTAACTATTCGTGCTGCTGAGCGGGTGATAAGTCAATCTATTGATCAATCCGCACATCAGAGGCTAATCGATGAAGTTCTAACTGAAAGTAATTTTGGTCAGGAT
>CAYFJI010000137.1:0-4367 GCA_964343365.1 uncultured Acidiferrobacteraceae bacterium | reverse complement strand
CTCTTTGTTGCATTTTTCCCTCCTTTGGTAGCTGGACCAATCGTACGTGCAAGCATATTTCTTCCTCAACTAAAAGAAAAAATTAATGAAATAAAAAATTCAACAAATTTACGCCAAATCGTAATCCATAATAATAATTTAAAATTCGGTATCACTTTGATGTCTATTGGATTTTTCAAAAAAATGTTTTTTGCAGATAACATTGGACCTTTGGCTGATACTATATTTTCAAATCCCATTGGTTTGGAATCTTTTTCGGTAATATTAGGTACAATTGCATTTGGCATTCAGCTATACTGTGATTTTTCTGGTTACTCTGACATCGCAATTGGTGCTGCAGCCATTTTTGGTTTTAAAATACCTATTAATTTTAACAAACCATTTTTTGCTACATCTCCTTCTGATTTCTGGTCTCGATGGCACATTAGTTTGTCAACTTGGGTTAGAGATTATCTCTATTATCCATTGGTTTTTAAAAATAGGAAAAAAAGTATTGTAGTTTTTTCCAGTTTATTATTTTCTATGTTATTAATGGGATTTTGGCATGGTGCTTCATGGAATTTTGTAATCTGGGGGGGCATACATGGAATATTTCTCGGATTACACACAATTATGAGAGCAAAATTACCAAAATCATACAACAATTTCTTTAAAACGAAATTTGGAATTGTTTCTAGCATCTTTATCACTCAATATATTGTATTTTTTACATTCATTGCATTTCGTGTACAAGATTTTGAATTTATGTTATATTCGATGAAAAAATATGTTTTACTAGATTTTGAAATTATTCAAACAATTGAAATAATACGTAACAATGAATTTGCAATATCGCTAATTATTATTTTTGTAATTTTTCATTTCATTTCATTTAAAAAAAGTAATCTTGTTGAACGTTTTTCGAAATTGCGCTTATTTCACTGGGCAATTTTCTTATTTCTAATTATATCTCCAATTGCATTATTCTATGTAGGAAGTGCTGAACAATTCATTTATTTCCAATTTTAATAGTAATAGAATTATCTAAATAATGATGATATTTTTTTTATTTTATTTAGATATAATCTATTTGCAATCAAAAATCCATACATTCTAAATTTAATTGTGATTTTTGATGAATTTTTGTTAATTGTTTTATGTTTACTCACTAATTCTTCAAAAAGATTATCCCACCATTCAGCACATTTTTCTGGATTTGCCACCTGATCAACAAATTCATACTCTTTCTCAAATAATTCTTGTCTATACTCTTTTGATTCCACAATATTATCAATTACCTCCGCAATATCTTTAGGATTTCTGGAGAATGGAACAAATGGTGATTCAATTTCTTTTCCATTCACAATAATTTTCTTTTTTCTATCTGTATATTGAATTACTGGGGTTCCACACATTACACTTTCCAAACCTACCATTTCAAATGTACCTATGAATAAATTTGCAATTACGGCATCTGCATACCTATAGTATCTTGGAATTTCTTTTCTTTTTATTGGTTTGATTAATTTTACTTGAGGAGGTTTTGTATCTAGTAATTTCTTTTTAAAATCTCGTTCTTCTTGAGTAGGCTGTAATGGATAATCAATTCCTATTATTTCAAAATCTGATTTACATAATTTTATTGCTTCCCATAATAAATCTGTACCACGAAATTTTTCAAATCTGTTAGGACTAAAAAATGTAAATTTTTCTTTTTTTAGATTTATTGGTTCTACTTGTGGATTAAATTCTGTTGTATCGATTGGTATGCCTGCATTGTTTATCCCTTCATTTGTATATCTTTGGAGATATTCAAATTGCCACATTCCTGCAACATGAGCAATTGCATTCTTAAATGCATTCCAATAAAATCTCCTTTCGAAAAAATTAAAGCGAAATAATGGTTCTGTTTGCCATTCTTCTGCTGAATTCTTTATCCATCTTGGGACATCAATATCTCTTCCCAAATAATATCCGATGTAATTTAGATCTGCTAGATAAGGAAGTCTTTCTGAACCAATTGTTAAACAAATATCGTAATCATTTTTTATCTCATTAATTTTTTTTATATTATCTGAAACTTTCCAATTATCAAATGTTTCAACATCGTCATAATATGTGAACACTCCTGAACCATCTTTTGGGTATTGTATTAAATGAATTTTAGATTTTTTTGTAAATTTTCTTAATGTTCTAACGATATTCCCAATATCTCCTATTGCTAATACTTTGATAACCAATGTATGAACAACTTTTTGACATTATATCTCTATTACTAGATTGTTATAGTGAGAATTGTGCGTAAACATCATATACATTTGTCCTAATTCTGGTGATAATGGAAATACAAAATTCTGAAAATCCTCATTTCTCTGGAATTGGAACTGATATTGTAAATGTCAAACGATTTAGAGAAAAAATTTATAACAAAAATAAATCATTTTATAAGAAAATTTTCTTGAATGAAGAAATCGAATATTGTTTAAATTTTAAAGATCCTTATCCTCACTTTGCTGGGAAATTTGCTATAAAAGAATCAGTTATTAAATCACTTGTTGAAAAAATTTCATTTAAACATATTTTAACATTTAATATTAATTCTAAACCTGAAATAAAATTATTATTGTATAAAATAAAAAAATATGACTTTCTGGTATCTATGAGTCATGAACAAGACTATGCAATTGCTACGGTCCTTGTAAAGAAAATTATCTAATCAATAGTTAGAGAGATATCTTTGAACCTTCTCCTAACAAAAATATTTTCTCTTCATCTGATTCGTTATTTTGAATAATTTTTGAATTTTTTGATATTATGCTATTCTTAATTTTAATTTTTGAATCTATTTCACAATTATTCATGATAATTGAATTTTCTATATTACCACTACTAATAATTGAATTATCACCAATACTTGTATTTGGACCAATTACCACTCCTGAATTTATCTCACATTTTTCCCCAATTATCACTGGTCCCGTTATTGAAACATTTGAGTTAATCTTTGAACCTTCTCCAACCAAAACTTTTCCTAAGATACTTGTTCCATCTTCTATTTTTCCATAAGAATAATCATCCATATTTTTTATTATTTCTCCATTTGCATGTATAATGTCCTCGGGCGTACCTGTATCTTTCCAATAATCTGTTATGACTTCAAATGAAATATTATCATTTTTTTTCAAAAGTATATCTAATGCATCTGTAATTTCTAATTCATTCCTCCATGATGGTTTAAGATTATCAATAATATCGAAAATTTTTGGGGTTAGAAGATAAATTCCAGTAACTGCTAAATTTGATGGTGGAACTTTAGGTTTCTCAATAATCTTAGTAATTTTTTCACTTTTTATATCTGCAATACCAAATCTTGATGGATTATCTACTTCGCAAAGTAACACTGTAGCATCAAATTTAGATTTCTTAAAATTCTCCACAAAATCTGTAATTGATCTTTGAATAATATTGTCCCCAAGAAATACAAGAAATTTCTCATTCTTGATAAATTCTTTACATAATCCTATGGCATGAGCAATTCCTCTTGGTTCATCTTGTTCTACATATGTAATTTTTACACCAAATTTTTCTCCAGTTCCATAATATTCTCTAACTTTGTTTGCACCTAATCCTCCAATAATTATTGCAATATCTGTTATTCCTGTCTCTTTAATTGATTCAAGACAAAATTCAGACATTGGTTTATTTGCTATTGGTAGTAGTTGTTTTGGCCCTGTATGAGTTAAAGGTCTTAATCTAGTACCGTGTCCCCCATGAAGAATTATTCCTTTCATTTTTTTCCACCATTTAAAACTAAATTTATTTTTTCCATGGGGTAGACTTTAGAGCCTCCATGGAAATATCTTTCCAAACATGTTCATTTTGAATATACCAATTGACTGTATTTTCTATTCCTTTTTCAAAATTAGTTTCAATTTTCCAATCTAGGTTTTTCGATATCTTTTCTGAAGACATACTATATCTAAAATCATGACCTGGTCTATCCTCTACAAATTGTATTAATTCCTCAGGTTTATCCATCATCTCTAAAATTTTTTTAACAATTGTAAGATTATCGACTTCATTATTTGCAGATATGTTGTAAGATTCTCCAGGTTTACCTTCTAATAGACATGTATATACTGCATTACAATGATCATCAACAAAGATCCAATCTCTAATATTTTTTCCTTCTCCATAAATTGGAATTTTTTTATTTTGTTTTGCTAACAAAATTACTTTCGGTATAAGTTTTTCTGGAAATTGCCGTGGTCCATAATTATTTGTACATCTTGTGATTACTATATCTGAATCATATGTTGAAATATATGATTTCGCTAATAATTCTGCGGCTGCTTTTGTTGCTGCATAAGGGTTTGTAGGATTCATTT
>CAYFJI010000136.1:0-4526 GCA_964343365.1 uncultured Acidiferrobacteraceae bacterium | reverse complement strand
TGGTGCAACAAAACTAGGATAGGAAAGGAACGGCGCACCAAATGCGCTCTTCCTCAAGTACTTAACAGAAGGCAGTGGATTACTATAATCAAACAACCATTTTTCCGCAGACATCGCCGCATCTGAGTCACTCATTCCCTGCCCCTTTAAGTACTTCAACATCATAACCTTACCAAGCGTATCAATTCCACCATACAAATCTGATGTTCCCCTCTGTATTCCTCCGCCTATACGTTTAAAAGAATCCCTGATCCTTAGTAGCCCCAATACCCCTTTCTCGTTATTCTTACTCCTTATAAAATCATTCCGTATTAATTTCAATTCTGTCTGGCTGAAGCCTCCAGAAGTCAGGCCCATCTTGTCAGCTAACTTTGTATGGGTATTTAATTCATCAAATTCCTTCTGCGTACCCTTTGCCTGTACAGTTCTTGTTTTAATCTGGTCAATTAAAGATCGGAGAAACAAGTCAGGTAATCTTGGTATGGGAACAGGGCCAAGTGACATAAATATCATATTGGATATAAAGTTTCTCACCCATGATGGTGGATTTGCTGATACCTTAGACCACTTCCATAACCTGTTATATGTTTCAAAGGTTCCGCCAGTTCCTAGTACTCTCTCTGCCCAACTCTGGTCAATAGTACCATCAGCATTAATATCAAAGGTATTCCCTTTTGCTCCCCACCCAAACAGGTCTTCAAATATTTCCTTGCGTATAGCCATTCCTGACAGGTAACCATACTTCCTTCCCTTTGGAACCCTCCTGTAATCCTTTGGTACAACCTGACCAACTATCTCCTTCCCTTTATTATTCATGGTCTTAATCAGTGCCCTTGCCAGCTTCTCCTTCTTATCATCCAGAGTGAGGTGATTATCAACCAAGTCCTGAATCCTCTCTGCCTCATTTAAAAGCCAGTGACCACTTATCTTCACTCCTCCAGTGTCCATCAGTTGCAGTGCATCTATCAGTGCCCGATCAGTGCCTGCAAGTTTTTTCATCTCTCCAATAGTGTCAAACTTAACAAGAGTCTTTGGCAGTACCCAGCCCCTGTTCTCCTTGAGTCCCTCAGTTGCAATAACTTCAAACATATCTAAGATTGCCATGTCCCTTACAGGTGTGGATATAGAGATGGATGCAAGGTAGGCAGGGTCTTTTATTTCTCCATATATTAATTCAGCAATTCCAGCAGGGATGTCACCTCTCTTCTTTGTGTAACCTAAATCTAGCTTTACTCCTGCCCCACCCTTACTAATTGCGTTGAAGTCACTGTCGCCAAGTAGATACTTTAGATACTTCCTTGGAAGGTACTGATCGTCAAACTTATCAAGTGATTCCTGCGTCATTAACCCTTTAGTAACCAAGTCCCTACCTATCTGCCTAATTTGTTTCTTAGCGGCTTCAGCGGCCTTCCTCTCAACAGAGTTGGTAATTAAGTTTGCATTTGCATCAGGTGTGGTAAAGTATTCAAACAAGACCTTTTGCTGTTTTGATTTTCTCAGCAGATTAAACAACTTCTCTCCTGCCTGTTCTGCCATCATGATGACCCCCTTATTCCTCCTCCTTATATCCTTGTAAATCTGCCAATCAGTAAGAGTGCCTTGAGATATAAGCCTTCTTGTCAGCTTATTAGACAATTTATCCTGCCACTTAAATGTAGGAATCCAGTGTCCACCGTCCCAGTTTAGTCTACCCTCTGCAACAGTGGCTTGGTTATATGACAGCATCTTTGAGGCATTGTAGGCTTGCTTACGTGCCTCCTTTGTTTTAGCTATAGGTTCAATAATCATTTCGGGAGTTACTTTGAATTTACCCCCTGACATCTTCATACTTCTTACCGCACGTGATACATTCTGACTAGCGGTTTTAAATGTGTAAGCCTTATCTGGTCTCTTTGTAATTATTTCGCCAAAGCGTGGGTGTCCTATAGCATCAATAGGTTTACCAGATATGTAAGATTTCATTTCTGGTGTACGAATTGATCCTCCCTTTATCTCAGTTTCCCCTACTTTTAGGTATGGAACCTGTCCTGTCTTAGATGCTTTTGTTAACCAATCTTTTCCCCATTTCCCTAATTTAATAGGAGTTTTAAATCTCACTATTCCCTTACCCTGTAAAATATTAGGGTAGCTTTTGTGTTTTTTAACACCTAAAAATTTATGGTCAGTTTGGAAATTGGGGTTATCCACATCAAATTCTACCACTGCCGCAAGATCACCTAGTTCTGCATCAGGATAATCTGATGTTCTTCTTAAAATATCTTCAAGATTATATAAGTTGTTTCTCTTAACATTATTTTTCCCAAAAATTGAAGTAAGGATTTGCCCTCTTACATCATAAGTTAAATCTCCCCCTATTCTAATTAAACTTTCATACCCAGTGATTTGATTTAACAAATTTTTATTTACTTTCTTCTGCATGAATTTAGTATTTTTATAATCCATTACTAAATTATTAAGTACATCTTTATCAACCTTCTCATTAGTATAGAAATTCCCTAATCTTATAGCATCAAGCGTTT
This sequence comes from uncultured Acidiferrobacteraceae bacterium, assembly GCA_964343365.1. GTDB lineage: Bacteria > Pseudomonadota > Gammaproteobacteria > Arenicellales > UBA868 > CAJXWH01. The sequence continues at coordinate 2,007 of CAYFJI010000136.1, read as the reverse complement.
CACTCCACATTGTTTCCCAAACATCCATATTGCCTTTATGGTTGTCCCATTTTGCAAGAACTATAAATCCTAATCTTCCACCCACATCTTTTAAAAATCCTTTAGTGGCTGTGTTATTACCTTCTTCTGAAGCAACAACAGCCTGTCCTTTTCCGCTTTTATTATTTGGATCAAAGGAATAATAAACACCGCCACCCAAATATATATTTTTTGAGTGCTTAGATTTATCACCCCATAAAGGAGAATAATTTCCTCTTTTAAGCCTATCAAATACTATGGCAACACCAGACTCTCCTTCATATTTTTTAAGTTGAGAAGGTAACATCTTTGAAAGATTAACAGTCCCAATTGGTGCACCATGCCCCTCCTTACTTTTCTTCTCTAAATATTCCTTACTAAAAGTTACCCTATCCTTCATTGTTTTGGGTTTAGGTTTAACTTCTACTGCTTTACCTTCAGCCCTTGCCAACTCATCTGCAAATGTGCGCTTTGACATATTAACTTTCCTACCGCCGGATATGTCCTGCTGTCCTTCACCTACCTCTTTAAGTCTATCCTTTGCTTTGTCAAGTGTAGGGAAGTGCTCATGGCCCATCTTATTCTCAGTCCTAGCCATATCCAGTTCACCGTCAGCCTTGAAGAACGTGATTCTGTACTCTCCCTCATCAGGTCTGGTATTCCTGTGCAGTAGCATGGTTCCATCTACACCAGCGTCCTTGTTGTACCGTGCATATATACCAAAGGCTTTTGATTGATTGATCTTAGTTAGTAGTTTACCTTCTGCTGTTTCTTTTTGTTTTGGAGCCTTTTTAGCCACAGCATCGGTATATTCTTTTGATGCCACATATTCATTTAAAAGAGCATTACTTTCTGACTCTGGTAATACACGCAGAAGTTTCATCTCTCCTGCTATACGCCACCATCCTCCTTGTATTGCTGGTCTCTTAAATCTGTATTGACCTCCTTCTGGCACTTTACCATCTATAACATTTCCATCCTTATCTCGCTTTATTAAGAACTCTGTATTTCTTCCTTTCTCCCCAACACGATCTTGGTAGTTGACATCATCACCTATCTCCACCTCAACCCATACACGTGTAGTTCCATCCTTTAGTTTTGTTTTTAAGTGCGGAGTAAGGTTTTCGGTTAGATGGAATCCTCCTCTTGGAGCTAAATCCATACCCCTACCCTGTCCCGGCATATCCTTGGGTAGTACAAATGAAGCACTCAACCACTCACCTAATTTAACAGGGTACTGTGGTTTTCTCTTTAGTTTTTCTTTCCCTTTTGCCTCAACAAAAGGGTAGTACAGCTTACCATCCCTTATGTCCATCAGCTTATAAACCTTCTTAATTGTCTTCTTAGGGATATTTTCTAAACTTGTCTTCTTGGAAAAGTTAAGAGAATAATCGTTGACAAGTTTAGACTGTGAGATAGTAAGCGTCTCTATCTCCTCTTCAGCCTCACCTGTTGCCTCTGGCTTCTTAGCCTCTTCAACCTTTTCTTCTGGCTTCTCCCTTTGGGCCGTGTATCCAGCAAACCTGACAGGAGCAAAGTCTTCTCCTAGCAGAAAGTTCCTTCTACCGCCTATGTAGTCCTGTTGAATTTCTGCAAGGAGGGTCTTAACCTGATTGGTTGTAACGCCAGAGAATAGGGGAATTTCACTAAGTTTGTTACGGAGTGCAACAACGATCCTGTTAATTATGTTGGGGTCTCTGGCTCCAAATTCAGCAAAGTGGGATGCAATGTATTCCTCTGCCATCAGGAAGTCTAAGTCTTTTTTCTTAGCTGAGTCGTAGTTATCGTATGCCTCTGTGCGCTCATCTAAGTCTGCTATATTCTTTATCTCAGGTGGAAGGTATTCCTGTCCTGTACCCTCTACTGCATAGTCCTTCAGTACCTTCTTGTTTAACTTTACAAATCTGTTAATGAAATCGTTGTAACCATCGCCTAAAAACTTCCTGAGACCATAGTGACCAATAACCTCATGGAACAGTACATTAATGA
>CAYFJI010000135.1:0-4543 GCA_964343365.1 uncultured Acidiferrobacteraceae bacterium | reverse complement strand
GTCCCAGATATCTTTGAGCATGGTGTCGGGATAGAGTTCCTCGACGGGCACGCCTTCCTGGATAGCGTCATGTTCCATCAGAAGACGAATTGCGTCCTTTCTGTTTCCTGGATATTCTAGTTCTCTCTTTGTACATAGAGCCTTCAATCCGATATTTCCATTCGAGTCTTCTCCGACTTTCATGTCCTTGTAGGGGCCAAGATTCACTTCGAGGGGATCATTGTCAAAGTCGATTTCTACTCCGGGGCTCTTTTTGATCATGTTAATCAGCCAATCATTTAGATTCGTTTCCTGATACATTTCAACGAATTGTTCCTTCACGACCTTTCTCATCAGGGAGACATCGCAGGCATGAGTTCCAAATGCATCGTGTACGGCCCAGAAGCTGAGTTGATCCTCGCATTCCTCGGAGATTTTTCGTATGGAGCTTCGCATGTGATATGCGTCCAGTGAATGTACGAAGTTTGGAGAAAGGGCCCTGCTCATTCTATCTCGGTCAAGTCTCTTTTGCTCATCTTTGTGATATCGCATTAGAGTGATGTGTCCATGTTGCAGCATTTTCCTTATCTCATTGGCGTCTTCACTCTGCTGATTTGGATCGACCTCAGATAGAATATTTTCGATGATTTTTGTAGATGTCTTTTGATTAGGCTTGATCATCTTTTTCAGAGATTTTCTGAGTTCTAACAGTACTCGCTTGTCCTCACCATACAGGTATTCTGTCCTGACTGCAATTCTTTTACTGGTCTTCTCACCCTTGTGTCCATTCCACTTTTCTTTGGAGTACCAATCAGGAAGTAATTGACTATACGCGGCACTTCGGTGGCATGGCATTCCTTTCTTAGATTTGTCAGCTCCATGGTGCTTTGTATAGTAGTTGTGGACAACGAAATCGTCGGGCAAAACCCAAGAGATAGCGGGCCATTTTCCTTTAGTATGTCCACTATTGCAAGTCTTGGAAAGATGGTTTAGTGGTTTCTCAAGCTTGTAAAACGCCTTACCGGTTGAATCTCTAATCGACTTAGCGAGTGAATCCGCTACTATGAATGTCAATTGATACTGAATTTCCTCATTTTCTCTGAAAGCATTTGGAATACTATCAGAGTCACTAGAGTTTAGCATCAAGGCAGTGTGGAGTCCAGATCCTGCGGCCCAGAGAGGTATTGACCTTCTATTCGCAAGGATTTGTTTCCACTTTTTATACCTATTAGCAGCTACTGTTTTGCCTTTCTTATCTTTACATTGGCTCTTGAATTCATCCCAAGGAAAATCATCTTCCTCGTTATTGCTCCAATCTTCAAATACCTGCTTTGCCACCTCAGGAATTCTTTCCAACTCAAGCTTATCCTTCTCAGATAATTCATAATCTGGCTTGGAATAATCTGGCTTGCCTCGGCCATTCCTTCCGTGTAGGCACTGAGGGATGTCATCGGAACCATATACTCTCTTCATTGTAGGTAGTTTTGCAGAACCTCTGGAAAAGGCGCTATCCATGGCCTCTGTAATTTGGTCCTCATTCAATATCTTCCTAACAAGATCTTTTGCTTCGGCTCGATCTGCATTCTTTGCCACTACTGCATAGAGATCTCTGGGACTTTCACTCTCGTCTCCGATGAGATTTACTTGGTGTGCTAAATCATGGTCGCCGAGAAGGGCTGCCACATGTTGATATCCATTGCAGGAGGCATCGAGATGAACCGGTAGGCCACTAGTAATATTCGACCAATTGCCCCCATCTGACTTCTCGAATTCCGTATATACTCTGTCCAATTCAACTAGTGCGGCGACTCTCTGCAATGCTTCACTTCTCCCCATATACCTGTTGAGCTCCAATTCGGAGAGATATGCGGATGGATCTTTTGCAAGGGCCCGAAGGCCTTCGATATTCTCTAACACCCAGTTCGAACGTTGTTCAAAGGTAGATTGCTTGGCTGCTGGTGATTTTAGAGGGTCGGCCTTTATTCCCTGCATCATGTTGTGTACATGAATTCTTAACCAGTAAATTCCTTCTTCTCCCAGTGGTTTCCAGTGCTTGAAGCGAATTAATGCCCTGTCTAAGTCATTTCCTTGCGGGCTTAGTTTGGTGCACCTAGGGGACATTCGCCCTCGGAAGTCACAAGTCCATGAATGCCAGAAAACATTTGCGTTGTGCTCGATAATTCTTCTAGCCCATTCGAGAACCAATGTTCTTTCATCCAATAATCTGTCATCCCTTTTTCCTAACCTGTCCAACGGGGTGAATACTGTTTTGAATTCGGGCTTTGGCTTAATCTTGTGAATTCGGCGGGTCTTGTCCTTCCACCCTCTCTCAGGTAAAATTGTTCGTTGTTCATCATTAAGAAGTTGAATCTCGAAAATACAGGAAAGAAAATCTAGGTTTATTTCCCATTGGGTGTCCTGTAGATTGTTGAGGGCCGAGTAGATTCTCTCACTAGGCTCACATCTTGGAGTAGGGGGCTCAAAGCTGGTGTAGGTTGCCTCTGCTCCTCCTACAATCCTTCTGCTTGATTCTATCAACAGGCCTCCGATAGTAATTTTTGGGTCAAACTGATGACGAATTGGGGGGCAGTACATCCACCGGTCCTGCTCGCCCCTCAGCCACCTGAATATTGGGTGGTTTTCTTTATTCTCAGATTCATCAATCCATTCCCATAGTTTTTCGGTGAATACTAGTTTGTTGGGAAGTTTCTTCTTGAGTGTTCTTTCCTTGGCCTCATCGCCTTTGTGAAAGTGATCAGTGTATTCCTTCTCAGTCATGTACTTCCTCTGAAGTAGTCCCTCTTCCAACAACAAATTGATGATAAAATATGCGAATTTAATGGAGTTGTGCCCAGGGAGTTTTTTCGAAGTGGGGCCATTTTTACTTCCAAAACCTTCACTAATTAATTGATCAAGGGCTTTTCTTTTATCGAACAAATCCTTGCCTTTCTCGAACTCAGAGATGAGGTGTTTGGCATTCTCTTTGATAGTCTCGATTTCTTCTTTGATAATGCTATCAATTCTCTTTTGTAACTCTTCAATGAAGGTCATTGCAGGTATAGAAGTGAATAATTGGGAGTGTGCTTCTGAGGTAAATGATTTTCCAATAAGTATCCTGATTGCTTCTCTGCATATCCTGCCAATTGGACTATTTTCATCATATGGTAGTGTTAGACCTGATTTAGCAACGAAGTTCTCAATCTTCGGAATGATGGTTTTTTCCTGCCTATTATCCCATTCCCACGCCTCTAGCAGAATTACCAAATGCCGGGCTTCTCGAAATCGATTTGCTTTTCCTTCCTCCTCAAGAATATTATCTTGATGATCGAAAAATCGTGTGTAGAGTCTGAGTTGGAGAGTTTTTGTTAGGCTCTCCCACACCTCCATAGCATCCTCTCTCTCTGACTCCCTGCCCTGTTCAGATAGAATTCTCAGAGAGCCTTTTCCTATTGCAGCCTCCTCAATCTTATTTTGTAACCAGACCTTGAATTCCATATGGCCGCTAGACAAAGCAGTGTTGCTAATTTCTCCATCCCCTCTCAGATGAATCCTAGGTGGGGCTTTGTGCGTTATATTGTAAGGAGATTTTCGCATATTATGCCGGTCATAGAAACCAATGTCTCTAAGTCGGTCTTGCTTCCATTTATTCCAGTCATCGACAGTACCGTCTGTCCAATCGGTTGGAATCTCAATCGGCTCTCCTGGCGAATAATGTCTCTGGAAGTAAGTGCCCATCATCTTCTCATGGGCATCATCATGACTGGACACATGCCTTCTTACTAGACTACAAAGATATAATTTTCTGAGACTTGCAATAATAGGGTATTTTAATAAATCTGGTATAGAATTACATTGGATTTTCTCCAAGAGACTTGCCATACTAGGGGGGAGAAATCTTCCCTGAAAATTAATGAATAAGGAAGTGTAAAAATGACGCTGGATAAAGAAGAAAATAAGAAAGAAATGACAATGAATGTAACTGAGAGACTGCCTGACCTGGATGAGGAAGGCACCTCAACGGCTCTACAGAATGTCAACTGGGCTGCAGGCTTTGTTGGCACCCCTCCGGGGGCGATATACAATGATACGGGGGTCGACTTGCAAGTGGTGGCAACTCGAACCGTGAGATGTTTGGCTGTTGCAGACCACCCCTACTGCTACCGAACTTTGGCCATGATGGCCCTGTCGTTCGAGACTGCCGGAGTGAAGTTTGAGGTCGAGCCCTACACGATAATCCGACCACTACCGCCAGAAGAAGAGCAGGAAGAGCAGGAATCTGACGACGAAGATACTGGGATGGAGGTGGCCTGAATGTGTCCCTTTGAAAATGAGGAGGCTCGACGGCTTTGGTCAAAGGCCTGTAACTTTCATCGGGGTAGAGATAAGAGTCATGTTTGCGGGAATCCTTCTGCTTGCACTAGGGTCCTGCGCAGAGCTCTCGAGATAGAGGGAATTGCAATGATTGAATGTCAAGACATTGGGATTCACAATATAGATTACTGGGGAGATTGGCAAGGGAGGCTGCGCTGATGTGGCTGTTTACTGACAAAGGATTCCTGAGCAT
>CAYFJI010000134.1:0-4598 GCA_964343365.1 uncultured Acidiferrobacteraceae bacterium | reverse complement strand
TACTCTGCATTGGGTCTCTTGCAATCATGCTGTCGACGCAAAAATCCGTTTATATAATCCTCTTTTTCTTGTAGCAGATCCACTAAATGAGTCTACGTCGACACTAGATAAAACGCTTAACCCAGATTCGCTAACTGAATTAAATGGATCTAAAGTTGAAATATCTCTATCAAACTTAACAGCTGGAAAAGTTTTTCAACTCGAACGCATCGGATATTTTTGCATCGACACTGATACCAAAGATAATCAACTTATATTGAACCGAACCGTGACTCTCCGTGAATCTAAGCAGATCTCAAACAAAAAGCTCTAAGGGGAAATCAAGATTTCTAGCCAAAAAATAAACTTTTAGTTTTAAAGATAGCGCCAACCAATTAATCTATCCTAGATTTTGGTTTACAATCTACATTCCCGATACCAAAACAAAAAAATCATGGATTTTCTTACTGAATACGGTCTGTTTTTAGCAAAAACCCTGACACTTTTAGCAGGATTCGCGGTTGTTCTTATATCGATCATTTCTGTCTCATTGAAGCGACGCACTGGCTCACAGGAGCATGTTGACGTTAAAAAAATCAATGATCAATATCAGCAAATGACTGACACACTTGAAAAAGCTATGCTATCAAAAGATGATTTGAAGAAAAACCAAAAAATCAAAAAGAAAAGGGAGAAAAAGAAAAACAAACATACTAGTAATGAAGAAAATGGAAATCGGAGACGCATTTTTGTTCTTGACTTTGAAGGCGATCTTATGGGTAGTGCAGTTATACAGCTTAGGAAAGAAATCACTGCTATTTTGACAGTAGCAACACAAACGGACGAAGTTTTATTACGTCTTGAAAGCGGTGGTGGCGTTGTGCATGCGTATGGCTTAGCTGCCTCTCAGTTGGCAAGACTGCGAAACAAAAAGATTCCCTTGACAGTATCTGTGGATAAAATTGCGGCTAGTGGAGGCTACTTAATGGCTTGTGTGGCCGATAAAATATTAGCAGCACCTTTTGCGATAATTGGATCAATTGGCGTAATTACTCAAATTCCGAATTTTAATCGATTGCTAAAAAAACATGACATCGACTTCGAGCAAGCAACAGGTGGTGAATTCAAACGTACGGTCACAATGTTTGGTGAAACCACCGAAAAAGGAAGACAAAAACTTCAGGAAGAAGTTGAAGGGATACACGGATTATTTAAAGACTTTGTAAAGGAACAAAGACCTATCGTAGATATAAATAAGATTGCAACAGGTGAGCATTGGCTAGGTACACATGCTCATGGTTTAAAACTTATTGATGAACTAAAAACTAGTGACGATTATTTAATGAGCCTTGCAGAAGCAGCTGATATCTATGAGGTCAATTACCACGCAAAGAAAAAACTAATAGATCGAATTACCTCAGTTTTTAGTACGCTCAGTAAAAGAAGCAACTTCATAGAGCAATATGCAGTGACTGAACAACACGCCTCTCCTATGTTTAAGTCACATGGGGATCCGCAGATTTGATTTACTCTCTTGGCAATCTAATTCCTGAGATATCCGAAGACGCATATGTTGCTGATAGTGCAGTTATCATCGGCTCCGTACAAATAGCCACCAAAGCTAGTGTCTGGTACGGAACAGTTCTAAGAGGTGATAATGACTTTATCGTAATTGGAGAACGAAGCAACGTACAAGATGGGGCAGTTATTCATGTAGACAAAAATACACCTACCACAATTGGTAAAAATGTTTCAATCGGACACGGTGCAATGATTCACGGATGCACGATTGATGATGGATCTCTTGTTGGGATCGGTAGCGTCATTATGGATAATGCTTACATAGGCAAAAATTCTCTGGTCGGCGCTAAGAGTTTGATAACAGAAGGAAAAAAATTTCCAGACGGTTCGCTAATTCTAGGATCCCCAGCTAAACTCATTAGAAGCTTAACTGATCAAGAAATATCTCAATTGCTTGCCAATGCTGAAATCTATGTTAATCGATTGTTGCATTACAAATCTGAGTTATATCCAATTAGCTGACTATAGTCCCTCGCACTTAATCTCCTCCACCTCGCTTAAAATTGTAAGCAGCTCCAGATTCGGCTTTTGACGTCCAACGTGAGGTAACTGTTTTCATTCTAGTATAAAAACGAACGCCCTCTGGACCATGTATGTGATAATCACCGAATAAAGATCTCTTCCAACCGCCAAAACTGTGAAAAGCTAAAGGCACGGGAATCGGAACATTTACGCCCACCATTCCTATTTGAACCCTTTGAGCGAAATCTCTGGCAATCTCCCCATCTCGCGTAAAAATAGTCGCTCCATTGCCATATTGGTGGTCATTGATTAAGGATACGGCTTCTTCATAACTCGCAGCCCGAACTACAGCTAATACGGGGCCAAATATTTCTTCCCTATATATCGTCATCCCTGGCTTAACCCTATCAAATATAGTGGCGCCCACGAAGAATCCATCTTCATATCCCGTGACATTAATCTCTCTACCATCAACAACTAATTCTGCGCCCTCTTGCACACCCAAATTAATGTAGTCATGGATGCGCTTTTTAGCATCGGGGGTTATAACGGGCCCCATTTCTCGATCTTGCTCAGTGTAAGCGCCTATCTTTAATTCTTTCACTCTATCTTTTAAACTGTCGACTATGGCATTTGCAATCTTATCGCCAATTGCAACAACAACAGAAATAGCCATGCACCGCTCACCTGCTGAACCATATGCAGCACCCATGATAGCATCAATAACTTGATCAAGATCCGCATCATTCATCACAACCAAATGATTTTTTGCTCCACAAAGTGCCTGTACTCGTTTACCTTTGGTACACGCTGTGTTGTATACATATTCTCCAACAGAGGTAGACCCCACAAAACTAATAGCCTGGATAGCATTATGACTAAGAAGAGCATCAACAGCTTCCTTATCACCATTAACCACATTGAAAACACCATCAGGGAGGCCTGCTTCTGTCAACAATTCAGCTAATCGGAGACTACAAGATGGATCTTTTTCCGAGGGCTTAAGAACAAAAGTATTGCCACAAGCTATAGCAATTGGAAACATCCACATAGGCACCATCGCAGGAAAATTAAAAGGAGTAATGCCTGCACAAACTCCTAACGGCTGTCTCATACTCCATGAATCAACACCGGCAGCAACATTACCGGAATATTCACCTTTCAACAGCTCTGAAATGCCGCATGCAAATTCGACTACTTCAAGACCCCTATTAATCGATCCTTTGGCGTCGTCGATTAATTTTCCATGTTCACATGAAACAATTTCAGCTAACTTATCTATATTCTTGATAATGAGCTCCCGAAAGCGAAATAGAACCTGAGCTCTACTTCCTGGAGATGTAGCAGACCATTCAGAAAATGCGCTAAGGGAATTTTCGACTATCGAGTTTACGTCAATAGCTGAAGCCAAAGGTACCTTCTTTACAACTTTTCCAAGAGCAGGATTGTATACATCTCCATATCTATCACTTTCCCCTTGAACCTTATGCCCATCCATATAATGAGCTAGCGTTTGTTGTATCTGATCATCCATTGCTAAAATTCCTCTCGTTGCGTATATTTTCATATCGCTATGAATTTGACTTAAAAAACACAATCGTAAAGTAATTGAATATTACACGGTTTATAGCGCTAACATTACATTGAATGTCATGTCTTACTCTCAATCCGTCTATAATTAACCTGCAACCTAAATTTAACCGAGATCCATTTAACCGATTAGCTACTGTACTACCCTATCGGCATAAAATCTAGAACTTGAAATCTTCACCCAATAACGAACCCTAAGATCGATAGGAAAAAATAGTAGGAGACCTGTAATGACAACTAATTTAAGTCAGATTCGACAGAAAGATATTGATTATACCTTGCACCCATATACGAATATTTCCACTCATGAGAGAAATGGTCCACTTGTCATCACCCGTGGTGACGGAATAAATGTATGGGACGACCAGGGCAACAAATATATCGAAGGCCTTGCAGGCCTTTGGTGCGTATCATTAGGATTCAGTGAGCCTCGCTTGGGGCGAGCTGCTGCGAAACAATTTGATACGCTACCTTATACACATACTTTCGCTCATCGCTCAAGTGAACCTGTTATTGAATTATCGGAACGTTTAATATCGATGGCACCTGAAAAAATGACTAAAGCTTTTTTTGTCAATTCGGGCTCCGAGGCGGTTGACACAGCAATCAAATTTGCTTGGTATTACAATAATGGCCTGGGGCGCTCAGAAAAGAAAAAAATTATTTCTAGACGGCGAGGTTATCATGGTGTAACTGTTGCTGGCGGTAGCTTAACCGCTATACCTTTAATGCAAAATGGATTCGATCTTCCAATAGCTCGAATGCTGCAAACGGACACCCCCAATTATTACCGTTTCTCTGATGAAAATGAAAGTGAGGAGCAATTTTCAGATCGACTAGCCAAAAATCTTGAGGATCTAATTTTGTCGGAAGGACCAGAAACAGTCGCAGCATTTATTGCTGAACCTATAATGGGAGCTGGTGGAGTAATCCTACCGCCAAAAACATATTTCAAAAAAAATTCAGGATGTTTTAAAAAAATATGA
>CAYFJI010000133.1:0-4789 GCA_964343365.1 uncultured Acidiferrobacteraceae bacterium | reverse complement strand
TGTCAGGTTCGGCTCACGATATCGGAGTGTTAACAAACGGAATGACAAACGCGTATATTTTGGGTGGAGCGATGGGGGCCCCCATTTCTATGGGTTTAGGGCTTGCACTCGCGCAACCTGACCTCAACATCTTAGTTGTTTTAGGGGATGGTGAATTGCTTATGAACGCAGGGAGCCTCGCTACAGTTGCTTATATGAATCCTCGAAATCTTTCCATATTGTGTGTTGATAACGGTTGTTATGGTGAAACTGGTAATCAGGTTAGCGCTACCGTGGGTTCCACCGACTTGGAATTAATGGCAAATGGGTGTGGAATTTCTAATTCCTGCACAGTTCACACAGATGCTGATATTAAAAACGGTCACGAACTCTTAAGAAAATCAGACAGCCCTACGTTTGTCTTGGTACGAGTTACTAACGGCCCCCCACCAGTATATAAAAGGAATTTTGATGGTGTTGAGGGCAAAATAGCCTTTCGGAAACATTGCCTTAAAGCTAAAGATTAGGCCTCGTTGCGAGTCTCTAATAGATTTAACGTTCTGGCCAATGCTACTGCAATGTTCTCTGCACTGCTCGCATACGAAAATCTCAAGTAACCTTCACCCAGAGCACCAAAGCTTGTTCCTGCGATAGTTGCAACACCCGCCTCTTCCAATAATCTGTCCTGCAAATTCTTAGATGAAATGCCGGTCGCAGTAATATTGGCGAATGCGTAGAAAGCACCGGAGGGAGTTATGCATCGGAATCCTGGTAATTTGTTCAGGCCCTCTACAATTAACTTTCGCCGCCTATCAAATTCCAAAACCATATTAGCCACTGAGTTCTGCGGTCCATTCAATGCGGCTATTCCCGCAAATTGGGTTGCTGTGTTGACACATGAATGACAGTTTATTGCGAGCCGGATTGCGCCTTCAACTAAAGATTCGGGCCAAACAGCATAACCTAACCGCCATCCAGTCATAGCATGCGTTTTACTGAAACCATCAAGCAGAATCACCCTATCTTCAAGTTCGGGATAAGATAAGAGTGAAACATGTTGATGATTATCATATGTTATTCGCGAATAGATCTCGTCACTCAAAACTGTAACCCACGGGTAGTCATTTACTAACGCTTCCACAAGTTGATCAATGTAACTTTTTGGCACCGCGCCCCCCGTAGGGTTAGCCGGAGAATTTATGATCAGGAGTTTAGTTCTCTTTGTTATTTTCTCCAAAACTGAATCGACATCAAAAGCAAATCCTTCATTCTCAAACAACTTTATTGGAACTGCTTTCGCCCCGGTAAACTGAATGACTGATTCGTAAATTGGAAAACCTGGGTTCGGATACAGTATCTCGCTTCCCTCTTCTCCAAACATTAGAATCGCAAAGAACATCGTGACCTTGCCTCCCGGAACTACAACGATCCTCCTGGGATCTACATCGACATCTCTATACCTTAAAATATCTTCGGCAATTGATTTTCGTAGAGAAATTATTCCTGGTGCCGGGGTGTACCCGTGATGACCGTCGCGAAACGCTTTAACCGCAGCTTCAACGATATGTTCTGCTGTTTTAAAGTCGGGTTGTCCTATCCCCAAATTTATAATATCTCTTCCTTGCGTCGATAACTCCTGTGCCCTTGCCAAGACATCGAATGCTGTCTCGGTTCCTAGCTGTCTCATTCGTTTCGCAGTTTCCAACATTTCTTCTTCCTAATACAATTTTTCCAAAACTCTAGTCGAGAGCGTTACCAACGCTCAACGAGAATCTCTTGACGTTAAACCAAACAACTATTCAGCAAGGACGACACTTCTATTTGGCATAGGTGATTTCGATTCAAAGCGGCCAAACCAGAAGAATCATTGGTAACCCTACCGCTAATACAAGAACTTCTAAGGGTAATCCCATTTTCCAATAATCCCCAAATCGGTAGCCGCCTGGCCCCATGATAATCGTATTATTTTTGTGCCCAATTGGACTAAGAAATGCGCATGAAGCAGAAACCGCAACAGCCATTAAAAAAGTATCTGGATTCGCGTTTAGTCCTTCGGCAACCTCGAGAGCGATCGGAGCAGCTATCAATACCGTCGCTACGTTATTTAAGATATCCGACAATGTCATCGTCACAATCATTATTATTAGCAATATCAAAAAAACTGGAGTTTCCTTGGTTGAAATTACAATTTCGCGTGCTATTACACTTGTAATGCCACTGCTTTCCATTGCAATACCAATTGGAATCATGGATCCGACAAGGATGATTACGGGCCATTCGACACTTTCATATAGTTCAGTAACTGGGACAATTCCCACAACGACATAGACTAAAGCAATAAATCCCAGTGCAACGGTCATATCAATAATACCAATGCTTGTGCTAACAATTCCTATCAAAAAGCTGATCATCGCGATTCCCCATTTGCGCCTCTGAAGTAACTTTAGCCCTCTCTCCGCTAATGGTAGGCAACCAATTTGAGACACAACTTCCGGTAAACGATCCTCTGGTCCAATAAGAAGAAGAATGTCACCTGCTTTTATTCTTACTGTTCGAACTCGATCTCGAAATCTAACCCCGCGCCTTGATACTCCTAGCAAATTGACCCCATGGCGATATGAAAGCTGCAAATTTGAAGCAGTTTTTCCTTCAATCTTTGATCCCACGGGAACCACTACTTCCGCCATCGCTTGATTTTCACCCAATAACTCAATTGAGTCATTTACACCGATAAATTCTAAATGAGCCGCTCCAACGAATGCTTCTGTCGAAGAAGCAGGGCCTTGCATTACTATGAAATCACTTTCATACAACAATTCTCTTCGGCCTGATCCCGGAAGTCTTTTACCTTTTCGAATCACACCCAATAAAGAAATATCATGTTCTTCGGCTAATTGGGATAGTTCAGCTAAAGAAGTTCCTATAAACTTGGATTCTTTGGGTATCTTAGCTTCCGAAACAAACCCCACCATATCTTGAAGTTCAGTTCGGGCATCAGTTCTAGATCCAGATTTTGGCAAAAACCGCCATCCTACTAGGGAAATAAATAGGATGCCTGTTATGGTAAGCACTATTCCTACAGGTGCAAAATCAAATAAATTAAACGGAGCTCCTAAAGTTCGTTCTCTATATATAGCAATAATAATATTAGGAGGTGTTCCGATGAGCGTAACCATACCGCCTAAAATAGTCGCAAACGACAGAGGCATTAAAGTTAGAGAGAGACGCCTTTTTGACTTTTTCGCTGCCCCAGCATCGACAGGCATTAATAATGCTAAAGCAGCAACATTATTCATTAAGGCTGAGAGACCAGCCGCAATACTGCTCATTATGCCAATGTGTATTGGTATTTTTCGATCTTTACTAAAAAAATATTTAACTATCAATTCAACCACACCTGAATTTGACAAACCTCGACTAACGATCAGCACTAAAGCAATTATAATAGTCGCGGGATGACCGAAACCAGAGAATGCAATATCCTGCGGGATTAAATTTAATGTTACACCGATAATCAAAGCAGAAAATGCTACTATGTCGTATCTTACTTTTCCCCACAACAAAAAAACCAAGACAGTTAAAACTAAAACTAGCAAGGACGTTTGTTCTACGCTGAAAATCACAATAGCTCACTAGAAATTAACTTAGTTGGTTTTCTATTATGCAAAAGAATCCGGAAAATCAAATATCGTATCATCTTATCGCAATTTTCTTTTCTAGCCCTATATTGAGTTCAACTTGGTATGATTTAGCACTATCTATTAGTAAATAGATAAAACTATCTGCAAAACTTCTTCGGACAACAAGTTCAAAATTAATAACTCCAATTTCATTGCTATTACACCGAACGACAAAAATTGGGATTCCATAAAACAAGGATTGTGCACAATCACCTTCCCTGAAACTTAGAGGGTGTAAATCTATTGGGCATCCCCTATTTAAAAGCTCACTAGCCTCCGTACCAGAAACTTGAATAACTGTCTGGCCTCCGCTAATGTTAACTATGGAATGGAAAAATGGCGCCCAAGCATTAATGAGTTGCGTTTCTACCGACGGACTTGGGTCAGATGAAATCAACAACCATTCATCTGGCCCAAGCCAGCTCATTCTCGTATTTTGGTTAGTTAAGCTTGTATTCGGTCTTATTGGTATCTTCTGCCCTAAAACAAGTTCAGCCTTGGATAAGGCTAATTCTTCGGATTGATTAATGCGAAGATTTAAATGTAAACAAAACGGAATTTCAGTGATTACAATAATTGAGTCGCTTTTTGTATTTTTGTTTTTTTTGTAATCTCTATGTGCGAAAAGCGGGCTACGAGCTCGTATTAATTGAGAATTCATAATCTAAAAAGAGTTAGAGTGCTTCAAGGATTTTTTTGTCGGCGATTTTCGGGATCAAAAAAAACAGGTGAACGTATTTCAACCGGAAATACCTCGCCATTTAATAACTGTGCATAAATAACTTTGCCAGTTAGCGATCGTCCAGCACGAACTAAACCTAAAGCTATAGACCGATCTAACGCAGGGCTGAAATAACTGGATGTTACATGACCAATCATTTTTACTGGCCTTATTGTAGATGGTTGTTCTACCAACTGCGCGCCTTCCGGTAAAACTTTATTTGAATCTAGTGGCATTAAGCCGACTAATTGTTTTCGGTTTTGTTTCAATATTTCTGGGCGCGTCAGTGATCTTTTTCCAATAAAATCTTTTTTTTCTGAAATCATATTTTCCATACCGAGATCTATAGGTGTCCCCGAGCCATCAGTATCTTGCCCAACTATTATGTAACCTTTTTCGGCGCGGAGAA
>CAYFJI010000132.1:0-4969 GCA_964343365.1 uncultured Acidiferrobacteraceae bacterium | reverse complement strand
CCTCGGCCCGATAATAGTCACCACTATGGTCTATCGGCCGGACACGGTTTTTGTGTATATATGTGCCGGCTGCTCGATCGTCCGCGACGGCATCATCTGACCAGCTATCCCAGAGGCCCTTTGCTACTTTCATGAACTCGTCGGCACGAGCATATCTATCTGTATGCGTCGGCTGCTCATCGTACCCATAATTTTTAGCAGCAGGAGCGGACCACGAAGTGACTATATTCCAGCCGATTCGACCGTTGCTGATGTGGTCAAGCGAGGCGAATTGGCGGACGAGGTTGAAAGGCTCTGTATATGTGGTCGATGCCGTGGCGATGAGTCCGATTTGAGTGGTAGAGACTGCCAAAGCAGCCAGAGCAGTTAGGGGCTCAAGGCTGAGTGCAGCTCCACCACCCCTGAACGACAATTGATCGGCAAGGAATATCGAATCAAACAGACCTTCTTCGGCCCGCTGGGACAATCCTTGTAGATACTGCACGTCAGTCAAGTCGAGCTCGGATGCGTCAGGATGCCTCCAAGAGGCTTCATGGTGACCGCGACTGTTGATGAACAGATTTAGATGTAGTTCTCGCTTCATACTCATTGGTACCTTACAACTAACTCAAGGGACTGGATCAGACCACTCAGGAAAGTCGTTCAATCATACAAGAAGAAGAGGCTGGTCACTAACATTGATCCGCGTAAGATGGGATCAATTCTCTTTTTTAACCAAGCGGGACTGAAGCTATGAATATTTTTGTTTCAACTGATTTACCAGACAGTCCGGAGAATGTCTGGAGGTACTTGCGAGATATCACGAGTCACACCGAGTGGATGCATGATGCTCTCAGTATAGATATCACCTCTGCCAGCACGGAGGGAATCGGAACCACTTTTGACTGTTTGACGGGCGTCGGCCCCATTCGCACGCTTGATAGGATGGAGATCACTGGGTGGGCGCCCAACCGAATGATGGGTGTCAGACATGAGGGCCTGGTTACTGGTGAAGGGGTGTTTACGCTTTCCCCCATTGAGAACGGGACGAGGTTCGCCTGGGTTGAGGAATTGAAGCTCCCTGCAGTCTTTGGCGGACCAATCGGTGAAATATTTGCAAAACCCATTTTGGGTATGATTTGGCGGAGAAATCTATCAGGTCTTCGGGCCCAAGTGGCTAAGAGACGGCAGGCGTGACTAATTTTGGGCTATGGGTTAGTGTTTTGGAGCATATCTTCTTCAAGATCAATGTTTTTCGCTGCATAATCCGGTAGGTCTCCGAGGTTAGACTTTGGTGACTTCCTTTCGGGAGCGTCAGTTTTTATCACTCTCGGTTCTGTTTTTTTCTCAAATCGTGTACAGCTCATTAGCAAATGATATCTCTTGGTATCTAGCTCGGCGGATTAATTGACTTTCGGCTTTTTAACCTACCAGTCTGATAGGGCCCCGCGATACTACAAAGCAGGACCTACTTCTGTACAAGCGAGACGTACCGTTCCAGTTTCTGCCGGTATCCTGTTTCTGGAACGAAAGGGGCATGAATGGACTGGGATCAAATAGCGATAGTTGCGCAAATTGCCAGTGGGTTTGCTACTTTAGCAGTGGCTGTATTTTTAGCTAGTCAGTTGAAGTTGCAACATCAGGATGCGCAACGCGAATTAACATTTGCGTCTGAGAATCGACAAGAGAATTTGCTGCTTTCCACCGCTACAGATGCTTCATTGGCAGAAGCGATGGTGAAAGGTAATGAAGATTTCCTCAGCCTCACGCCAACCGAGAAATTCCGTGTAGACGTGATTTACCAGCAGATGTTTCTAATGTCAGGATCCCTCTGGCGTCTTGGGCGGGATGGTGCCAGTACGGAGAGGGTGAGGATACAATTTGGGTTACTTTTTGAGCGACCAGGAATGCGCCAATATTATGAGCTTCGCGGACGGGTATTTTTGTATGATGATCAGCTCCGCGAAGTAGCCGACTCTGTCTTCGAAGATTTGGCAGGTAGGCCGGTCGATCACACGAAGTCAGAGCTCTAGATCGCGGTATTACCGATAAAATCCAATGTGTGTCAGGATCCTTATCGGTGAAGTCCCTAAGAATAACCAAACGAGAGCAAGTTTTCGACCGGATTATAGAGTTCCTCTAAGTAGTCAATGTCTTCTTGGTCAAGGTTGATGCTTACCGAATCGACCAGTTCATCGAGTTGTTTTAACTTTGAGACTCCAACAATTGGAGCAGTGATTTCTGGCTTATTCACTAACCACGCCAGCGCAATCTGGGCTGAAGTTTTTTCGTATTTGCTCGCGATCTCTCCAACTCGTTCAGCGATAGGAAACACATGATCTCCGTGATACAGACCCTCGGTACGGGCTCTGTCCTGTCCCTGTGATCGATTAGTGCTTCCTGATTCAAATCCGCCTTTGTAAGCACCCGCGAGGATGCCACGAGCTAGAGGCGACCAAGGAGTAAGGGCAATGCCTGATTTTTCGCAGTATGGATTCATTTCTCGTTCTTCTTCTCGATAAACCAAGTTGTAATGATTTTGCATGGAGACAAATTTTTGCCATCCATGCAGTTCTGCGGTGAGTTGAAGTTCAGCAAATTGCCACGCAAACATGGAAGATGCACCAAGATACAAGACTTTTCCTGCCTTCACCACATCATTGAGTGCCTCCATTGTCTCTTCGATGGGTACTTCGGCATGTTGACCCCGTATTCCATGTGGATGACGATGGATTACCAAGTGATCTATATAGTCATGTCCTAGTCTCTTCAGACAGGCATCAACACCTTCCATAACGTGCTTACGTGAAAGCCCGCCTTGGTTAGCTCCCCTTCCCATTGGTTGGGCTATTTTTGTAGCGAGCACATATTCATCTCGTGGAAGGAGTTCGTTGAGTAATGCTCCTACTACTTCCTCGGAAGCTCCGAGTCCGTATACGTCCGCACAATCGAAATAATATAGACCATGGTCGAGCGCCGATTTGAAGATCGGTCGAGCTTCATCGAGGGTTAGTGTCCAATCGCCCTGATGGCCCCGGCCGGGAATCCCAAAATTCATTGTTCCGAGACATAATTTCGAGACACTTAGTCCGCTTGTCCCTAGCTGTACGCTCTCTAGCATTTGGTTTTTCTCCTCATTTAATGCCTTGCTATTCCATCCCCATGGTAGGGGTACATCAACCTTCAGGGGTCGTCATCTGTAGTGTTGTCTGTCAATTGACCAGAATGAGAATCCAATGAGCATCAACATGACTGTGGCTAGTGCAAAGATTCTCATAGCGGTGAAGAATCCGAATTGGTCCATGATCCACGCTCCACCAAATATAGACGTCGCAATAACAATTGACATAGTTGCGTTGGCGACCGAAAGTGTTGTCGCACGATAGGCGACATCAGTCCTGTCTGCCAAGAATTTGTGGACATGCGGTTCTGTAACTGGCAGGAATAGAGCAGGCAGAACACACAACGGGAATAACCAAAATGAGGACCCTGTTGACAAAATAAATGCTGTCGTCGAAGCTGCACCGGCAAGCCCTAACCACTGCCAGATCGAGAAAAGTTTTATGGCGTGACCGGCAAATATTGAAGTTGCTGCCATCAAAAGGAAGATCAATGCCATCCACCAGCCGAATTCATAGGTATCAAGACCGTAATTCGCCAAAGTTTGAGGAAGCGTAAGTAGCAAGATAGCTAAAGACATTTCAGGAATGGCTTTCAAGCACACAATTCCTGCGACCATCGGAGTGGTTATGATTCCAATAGCTGATTTAAACCCACTGGCATACGATTCTTCGGATTCTTCATCTTCCAACTTCTCCGGTTCTTTCAGTGAGAGCGCCAGAATGATCAGCAATACTCCAAAAACTGATGTCAGGATGAATGGTACAGCAAGCGAAGTCCAGAGTAACAGTAAGGGACCGAGCGCAGTTGTGGTCGCAATGACCACCAGTGCGCCGGCATTCAACCAACCTTCATATTGGGCATATTGGTCTTCGTCACCTCTTTTTTTCAGTTTTTCAAACAAGAGCGCTGAGTCAGTGCCAGATATAAAGGTGTCACCTAGTCCCCAAATCAGGTAAGCAAATAGTAGGAGAAATGGGCTTGCTGATAGACCGAAGACTAAGAACCCCAAAGTCCCTAGAATCGATCCTGTTACCAGTGATCTTTTCCTTCCCCATCGGTCGGTTATTAGTCCGGTGGGGACCTCGAGGGATATAACAAATATCCACCATGCTGCCTCAAAAGCAAGCACTGTGCCGAGACTAAGGCCTCGTTGTTCTATGAGGTAGATGGACCAAATTGCTTCGCCCAGCGACGCCCATCGAAATATCCACCACAGCGAGAGAATACGTAGTCCAGAGAGTTTTGAGTAAATGGATTTACGCCTTGGTGATATTGAACGGATTTCGGCTGATGAGTCTCCAATCGCCGCCTTTATTACCGACGGTAAAAATTGCGTCAAAAGTTTGCATCAGTGAGCCGTCGGGAAATAAGCGACTTACTTTGATCAGATATGCGACCTTGTGCGGGTCCTGAATAATTATTTCGAAAGAGTCCAAGGCGCATGTACTGCCAACCCAGCCTGGCAAATATTCCTCCCAAACATCCGACATATACTCCGGTATATTTGATTCATCAAAGCGTCGATCCTCTAAGTCAGAGACAATAATCTGATGTACAGGAGGATGAATAGTATCTTTGTACTTTTTCTTCCTGCTCGTCCCGATGGCCTCGACAGACTCTCGAAGCGCTTGTTCTGGTGTAGCAGCCATATCGTCCTTCTACCGTCTCTGATGCCTACGATTTAAAGTCAATTATAGATCGTGGAACGAAGTGAGTCCTGTTTCAAGTAGGTCAGATATGAGTATACGCAGATAAGGGGCATAGATTGATGAGAAATCATCACAGAATGATTTCTCATCAATGGTATATCTAGGTTATTTCCACTCCCATAGATCCCAAGTAGCGTTCCCCTGTGGATCGACTACCC
>CAYFJI010000131.1:0-5000 GCA_964343365.1 uncultured Acidiferrobacteraceae bacterium | reverse complement strand
CTTTTCTGGAATACTTGGATTTACTGAATCTGAATACCCTCTAAATTCACGATAAGCTTTTCCAAGAGCACGAGCGCCTTGATTCATTTTTTTAGGTCCAAGAAAGGCCCAAGCTAAAAACAAGATAACGATTAATTCAAGTAACCCAGGACTATTCATTAACTGGTCAGAGCTTGTTCCAAATAAGCCTTAAGCTCATTTTGATTTTCAGCATTAATTCCAAAATATTCCATAAACGCTTCAGTGACACTTAACTCAAAACTTCGTCCTTTTCTATTACGTTCAACCATACCTAGTTCAACCAATTCACCTACATGTTCGTAAACCTTGTCTCCTAACTTACGTTTCAATTCTTTTTGAAGCATCGGTTGTTCATGGGCAATTAAAGCTAAGGTTCTCAAAAGATAGGAAGGGATTTCTTGTGGGGCTAACCGTCTACCATACTCCACAGCTTTTGTTTTTAGCTGTAGAGCATATTTATGCCCAAGTTTTACAATTTCTAAAGCACCTTCTCGATTTTTATATAATTCAACTATCGAGTCTAGTGCCCCAATTGCCTTATTTCTGGATAATCCGGTTGCTTCAGCTACTTCTGTAGGATCTAATGCTCTGCCTGCTGAGAATAACGCAGCTTCTACAGCGATTAATTCATTCATCCAGCACTCTCCAGATTTTTAACGTAAATGTTATGGCTCTCTAAATTTTTCTGAATAATGTCTATTCTTCCTTCTCTAGCTAAGAACAAGGAACCTACAAAAGTTCTTACAACATTTGCTTTTTCAGGTCTATCAAGCAAGTCACCAATAGGTATAGGTTTTCCGTTAAATTCGTTAATTTTTTGCCAGACTTTTTCTTTGTATTGGCTTGGATCGTCATTATGTAACTTTTCGCCCAATCTTTCTGCAACTTCGCTCAAGACAGACTCTCTAGCCTCTCTAAGTTGTTTTCTTCTTTCCAAACGCTCTTGACGCTCAGCTTCCATATTTCGTGCATCTTCGAGAGCTCCAACTAATTCCATCAAAGTAACGCGTCTTTCTCCTTGGAAAAGGACGCTTTCTTCTATTGGAGGTTCAGAACAATCTTCTAGTTGTTCTGCATAAGTGGGTTCCCAACCAAAATCGAAATCAATCCATTCAGGCTGAGGTTCTGGTATAGGTTCAGTAGCTTCTATAGCGCCCGTGGCTCTTAACCTGAGAACATCCCAGGCCCATCCAAGAACTGAACCTGCTAAAGGCAAATCCAAATCATCTTCTTTAACAGCATATTTTTGATATTCTTGAATTGTATGCTTGAGGTCTAAAGACCAAGGATCTAATCCATGTTCTTTTACGAGCATAAAAAGAAGAGTAACACTTCGGGTAAATGGGTCTTCTATGGTTGAAACTTCAGCAGTTGAACTAACGCCAGATGCGATTTCAATATATTCATCAATCTTTTCGGAATCTATACCAACCATTGCTTTGTGAAATAACAAATGATTGACTACTTGACTCAAGCACCCACCTCAGCTTCGACAGGTAATGACGATAAAAACGTCTCAACATCTCTTATTTGGTGTAATCTTGAAACTCCATCGTCCCCCATAAAGACGCCGATTACATTATCAGATTCTCTTAGGGCAGCATGATGTAGACTAACAACCAGAAATTGAGCGACGTTCGCTTGCAATGCAATCGCTCTTCCTATGTGCTCAGTGTTAACTCCATCTAAGTTCTGATCAGGTTCATCTAATAGATAGAATGGGCTTGGATCATATCCCTGGATTGCAAATATGAATGCCATTGAAACCAGCGATTTTTCTCCACCAGATAACGCTTCAACAGGATACAGTTTTTTACGTGGCATTCTTGCCTTTATTGTAACACCACCTTCAAACGGAGATTTTTCATTTTCTAATACAAGCCAAGCTTCACCACCGCCAGTTATTTCTTTGAAAGAAGTTTTGAAACTTTCACCAATGCTATCATAGACTCCCATGAATTTAGATTCTTTCTTTTCAGATATTTTCTTTTCAAGATTATCTAATCGACGAACTTCTTCATTCAGGTGCTTTTTATGTTTCTTTATTTCATCAAATCTTTCAGCTTCTTGTCTATAATGCTCCAGCGAAAGCATATTCACATTTCCAAGGCGATTTCTATTACGCTCTAAACTTTCTTTGCCTGTTTCTAATTTTTCACGACTTGGTACAGTCTGTGGAGTTTTAGTTCCTTCTGGAATTCGAGTTTTTGCTTCAACTAATTTTGGCTCTCTAGTTGCAATTTCTACTTTCAAATCGTCCATCGCGTGTTTTCGACTTCTTCTTAATTCTTGTTTGGATGCCAATTCGGTCTTCAAATCAGTTAGTAAATCGTGTAATCTATCACGTTCATCCCTTAATCCCTTAAGTTCTTTGAATTTTTCTTGTTCTTCTTTTCTTAAAGACTTCAATGTTTTATCTAGTCTCTTTGCGTTTTGGATTTCAGCTTTACGTGTTTTTTGTAAGTCTTTTTGTTCTTTTTGGTTGAGTTCTAAATCGCCCTTTAATCGCCCTACTTCAGATTTCATAGCATCTACTTTTGCTTCCAACGAAGCTAGAATTGCTTGTTCCGTAGCCAATTCTTCCCTGCTGCCATCAAGACTAATTTGAATTTCAGCAATTACTTTAGACGTCTTTCCACCAGCAACAGCTTGTAGATTTTCGGTAGCTTTGCTGATTTTTTTAGTGCCACGGTTAATATTCTCTTCCAATTTTTGTAGAAGATCAGTTCGTTCTATAATTTCACCCTGTAAAGCTTCTATAACGCCTTCACGAATTTTTACAGCATCTTCAGCTTCATCAAGCCTTTTCTTGACTTCTTCAGCTCTTCCATCATAATCTGTAACTCTAGTTTGGAAAGCAGCGTTTTCGCTTTCTAATTCTTGCCTAACTGTAGCTAATTTACCAGCTTCCTCAAGTAATTCACCAAGATGTGATGACAATTGGAGTTTTTCCGTCTCTAATTTTCTTACCTTGTTTGCCAATTCATCAATGTTGCCCCGTTCTGAAGTTCCGAAATGAATTCCCGTTTTAGGAGTAGAACCTCCAACCAAAGCTCCACCACTTTCTAGTAATTCACCTTCAAGAGTAACCATACGACCTTTACCAAGATGTTGTCTAGCATTTGCTAAACTTTCCATGATTACAGTGTCTCCAAATACATTACCAAATACATCTTTGTATCTAGAATCAAATTTGACCAAATCCTGTGCAAAACCGATAGCTCCCTCCTTTTTTGAGATAATAAGTGCATGTGCACTTGGCTTATAGGAATGGACTTTGTTAATAGGTAAAAAACGAACTCGCCCAATGTTATTTCTCTTTAGAAATTCAATAGCAGTTGCGGCAGCACTATCATCTTCTGTAACAATCGATTGCAGTCTAGCTCCTGCAGCTACTTCTAAGGCGGTTGCATATTTTTTGTCAACTCTTCCCAATTCAGCGATTGTACCTATAATTCCTCGTAATTCTCCGTTATCTCTACATTGTAGAAGTGCCTTAACGCCTTTTGCATACCCTCCAAATTCTTCTCTAGCTCTTTGGGCAGCTTCTTGTGAGGCTAACTTCATCGAGTCATTTCTAAGATCAGAATCAAGTTTTGTCAATTTCTTTTGATGAGACTCTATAGTCCTAAGGATAGTATTGTGTTTTTCTTTAATTTTTTCTAGATTTTTTGCAGCGGATTGATTCCCTACCTCTAAATCCTTTAGTTGGAAATCAGCTTCTTTTGCATCAGTTTTAATTGAGTTTAGCCATTGTTTAGATCGTATTAGTTGTTCTTCAGCACTTTTTAATTGATTTTCAAGTTGTTCTTTTTCACCTTCAAGCCTATGTTTTTGCATTTCTAGCTCTCCGGCATCTTTTCTTAATTTTTCTAATTCATCTCTTTGTGTAGAAACTGCTTCAGAGTCATTGGCAGCCGTTCCTTCCAGTTCATTTAATCTTGTAACCTTTCCTGAAACAACACTATCTAATTTTTTCACTTTTTTGTTTACTTTATCCAACTCTCCAGTCAATTGTTTGAGTTCTTTCAACGAGATTTTATAATCATTATTTAGAACCTTAAGCTCAGTTTCTAAGGATTCCAATTCGTTCTTCGCGCTTTCTGAATTCCTTTCTGCTAAAGCATGGGCAACTCGAGCCTTATCAAGTTCTTCTTGCAGTTCTCTAGCTTTATCACCTCCAGAAACAGCAATGTTATTCTCAACATTTTGGAAATTCTTTTGGGCATCTTCAATTTCTTTTTGCCTTTTTGATTGTTCTTTTTCTAATTTTTCTAATTCTTTAGTGTATTTTTCAACAACATCTCTTCGAGATTCAATTTCAGCTTCAAGGTCAAAGATTGTACGAAACCTTAGTAACATTTCGTTTTCTTTAATTTCTTCTATTATTTTCTCTAGTTTTTCAGCGGCTTCTTTTTCTCTCTCTAGTTGGTTAAGAGTTCTCTTTGATTCTTTAGCCCGTTCATTTAGTAATGTTAAGTCAGCTTCTACAGAATTTCTTGCACTTCTTGTACTTCGAAGTCGATTATCATATGCAGTTATTCCTGCCACATCCTCTATTTTACGACGCCTTTCAGTTCCAGACATCAAAGAAGTTTGAATTACATCACCTTGTTGAATTATATTATAACCAGTGGCGTATAGTCCCGCCCTCGAGAAAAGAGCTTCAAATTCACCTGCAGAAGATTTGACTCCATCCAATTGGTAATAAGTAACAGTGTCATTACCCCTCAAGCGAATTCCTTTGGTAAATGTTACTTCATCTTTTTCAATAGCTAGAAAACGGTCACTATTATCAAAAACCATTGAAACTTTACATGATTTTGGTCCGGTTTTCTTTTTACTTCCTTCTTGAAAACCATGAATTAATTGCTTTAATTTTCTGGCCCGAAGTAATTTTGTAGATCGCGATCCAAGAATAAAAAGAATCGCATCAGTTATATTTGATTTACCAGAACCATTAGGCCCAGTAATGCATG
>CAYFJI010000130.1:0-5060 GCA_964343365.1 uncultured Acidiferrobacteraceae bacterium | reverse complement strand
GGCGGAGATTACTCAGGATCCGTCACGCAAACCGGCACGAGCAACAACGACACGCTCACCGCCACCTCGGACCCGGATGTCCTGATCAGTGCCCAGGGCAACGACACCCTGAGTGACATCGCCACCGATGACGTGGCCTACGCCGGCACCGGTAACGACCTGATCACGATCAATGCGACCGATTTCGCCCGCATCGACGCCGGGCCTGGCGAGGACACGCTCGAACTCAACACCAACAACCTCCACCTCGACCTCACCGGCATTCCCGATTCCCGGCTGCAGGGCATCGAGCAGATCACGCTGGGAGACGAATCACAGGCAACCACCCTGACACTCAGTGGGCTCGAGGTCCTCAACCTCAGTGACACCTCCAACACGCTCATCATTTCCGGAGGCAGCGAGGACACGCTGAACCTCGGATCCGGCTGGACCTGGATCCGGCGAGCCGCCGTGGAGAGTGTGCACGAATATCAGCAGGGGGCCGCCACGCTCTTTGTTGATTCCGACATCAACACCAGCCAACCCGACCGCGCCATCTTCCCGCTCGAGGACCTCGACGGCGACAACGGTTTCCGAATCAACGCCATCGACGACGGAGATTTGACCGGGCACGCGGTCGGCACAGCAGGCGACTTCAATGGAGACGGGTTCGACGACTTCATCGTCGGTGCCCCGGAAGCAGATTCGGAGGACCGGTCATCCGCAGGCGAAGCGTATGTCGTCTACGGTTCCGGCAACAGCCTCCCGGCCACCTTCGATCTTGAAACTCTCAACGGCACAAACGGATTCCGGATCGGCGGCCTCGATTCATTCTCCGGGTTCGGCGAATCGGTCAGCTCGGCTGGCGATATAAACGGAGACGGACTCGATGACCTGTTGATTGGAGCTCCGTTTACAGAAGTCGACGAGAACCTTTCCGCCGGGACGACATTCGTCGTCTTCGGAACCGAAAACACCATGCCACCGAGTTTCGACCTGAACTCGCTCAACGGATCAAACGGCTTCCGGGTCGATGGTCTGAATGCGTTTGATTTCTCGGGGAGGTCGGTGAGTTCTGCCGGTGATGTCAACGGAGACGGATTCGCTGACATCGTCATCGGTGCCGACGGGGCTGATCCTCTTCAGCGCCAGGAGGCCGGAGAGTCGTACATCATCTTCGGATCCTCGTCCGGTTTCAGTCAGTCGTTCCAACTCGACTCACTCGACGGCGACAACGGATTCCGTGTGCTCGGTGAACAGGCAGGAGCATTGTCGGGAACATCGGTGGCACCGGCCGGAGACATCGATAGTGATGGGCTCGGTGAGTTCCTGGTCGGGGCCCACGGAAATGACATGGGCACTGGCAGTGCCTACATCCTGTTTGGAAGAGTGGGAGAGTCGTTTCCCGAGAGCATCGACATGCTGGAAGAGGGCGAATTCTTCGGAACTACGTTTGACGGGTTTGACGAGGGAAGTAACTTCGGGTTCTCACTCGGCTCGGTCGGAGACTTCAACGGTGACGGCCATTACGACCTGGTGATTGGAGCACCTGGCACCCAGATCGATGATCAGGAGAACGCCGGAATTGCCTACGTCGTCTTCGGAGCCCCGGACGATCCCGGCATCACTTCTCCTGACGATCTGGACGGTACGATCGGTTTCAAGCTTGCCGGTATCGACCAGGACGATTTTGCCGCGACGTCCGTCAGTTCTGCCGGCGACTTCAATGGCGACGGCTTCGACGATCTGCTCATCGGGGCCGATGCGGCCGACCCCGGAGGACGAGACCACGCCGGGGAGGTCTACATCGTCTTTGGCACAGACGAGCAGATGCCCGCGACACTCAATCTCGACGATCTCAATGGCGAAAACGGACTCCGGCTCGACGGCGTCGAATCCGATGACTCGACCGGCTGGTCCGCCAGTACCGCCGGCGACATCAATGGCGACGGCTTTTCCGACATCATTCTCGGCGCTCCTGGCCATGATGAAGGCACTCATCCCGGCAAGACGCACGTCGTATTTGGTGGCGACTTCTCCCGAGACGTCACCCAGACCGGAACCAGCAACGGCGACACGCTTACCGCCACCAATGCAGAGGACGTGATTCTCCCCGGTCGAGGTGATGACACCGTCGAGAACATTGCCGACGGGGATGTCGTGTACGCCGCCGAGGGCGACGACACCATCCTGCTGACCGACTTGGGATTCCACCGGATCGATGGTGGACCTGGGGTCGACACACTCAAGCTCGACACATCCGACATCGCACTCAGGCTCCACGATCTCGCGCTGTCACAATTGGCTGGCATCGAGGTCTTTGACCTCACCGGAACCGGCAACAACTCCATAGAGCTTGACGGCGTCGATGTGCTTCGCCTCTCCAAGACAACCAACACGCTGACCATCCTCGGAGACCAAGGCGATTCGCTCCTCCTGCAAGTCGGAGGTCATTGGACGCATACAGGACAGGAGACGCTGCCGTCCGGACAGACCGCGGAAATCCTCGAAAACGGCCAAGCCAGGCTGCGGATGGACTCGCGCATCAGCCTCGATTTCGGCCTGTTGCACGATCCGTTTGACGATGAAAACACGCCGTATCTGCTCACCACAGAGCAAGGCAATCTGCTCATCCAAAGCATGGATGACAATGACTCCCTTCGCGTTGACCCGACACTCTGGATAAACCGGGTCGTGATCGGCTCACCAGGCGATGACTACCTCAAGGTCCACGCCGATAAGCTCGTGGCTCTCGGCATCCCCTCCATTTTCATAGCCGACGGATTCGATTCTGACAACGACACGCTCGAGCTGACGGGGCTTGACCTGGAGGGAAC
Source organism: uncultured Acidiferrobacteraceae bacterium (assembly GCA_964343365.1). GTDB lineage: Bacteria > Pseudomonadota > Gammaproteobacteria > Arenicellales > UBA868 > CAJXWH01. The sequence continues at coordinate 2,244 of CAYFJI010000130.1, read as the reverse complement.
CCTGACTCTGGTCGAATGGTCAGCATCTGACGCCACCAATGCGTTCGGCCAAATGGACTTCGGTCTGTTTTCCGTCGACGTCTCGTCCATCGAGACCATCATCGAAGAAAGCTTGACACTGGACCGAGGCATCGGTGCCGACGCAAGTGCGGCTGACGACTTTGTGATTGACATCTTGCCCTCAGAGTCGCGCGGCACTGGCCATTTTGACACGACGATCGGAGCCATGACCTTTGTCATGCCGCGTCCCGAGCGTTCATTCGACGTCTACGGAGGCGCCGGTGATGACAGCATTCTATTTGAGATCGACCGATTCGGCAGTTCGTCCATCACAGTGGACGGCCGCGACGGCGACGACACCTTGGACACCTTCGCCGTTGAGTCGGAAGTGACTGTAGAGGGCGGGAACGGCGCCGACTTGATCATCACAGGGTCCGGCGTCGCCTCGATCCTCGGCGGAGCTGGCAACGACACGATCCTGTCGGGCCCCGGACCTGACACCGTCTCAGGCAACGCCGGAGACGACTCGATCGAGGGTGGCGACGGCGACGACAGTCTCGATGGCGACGACGGCGATGACACCATCTTCGGTCAAGAGGGCAACGACACAATCACTGGCGGCAACGGCACTGACTTCCTGGTCGGTGGCGAAGGCGACGACATCGTTGACGGACAAGACGACGACGACACCGTCACGGGCGGCCCTGGCGATGACAAGATCATCGGAGGGGATGGGAATGACGACATGTCGTCGGCAACTGGCGACGACACGTTCCTGGGTGGTGCCGGCAACGACACGATCCGTGGTGGCGACGACGATGACCTGCTCTTTGGAGAACAGGGCGACGACCTGCTCTATGGCAATGGCGACGACGACACGCTCAGGGGAGGTGACGGCAACGACACGCTGGTCTCTGGATCGGGCGTCGACTTGCTGATGGGCGAATCCGGAGGCAACCAGGGAGCCGGTGGAAGCACCGCTGATGTCGTTTTCGTTGATCTGGGAGATGCCCCGGACAATGCCACCAGCTTTGTTCTCGCTGCCGACGGGGACGATCTCCTGTTCCGCGACCAGGACGGTACAGAATTCACGCGGGCCGACATCTCGCAGGTCTCGCAACTGGTCATCGCCCCCACGGCTGGCGACGACGACATCACCGTCGATTTCAGCAATGGGAACCCACTGCCTGAAGAAGGCCTGCAACTCGACATGACCGGCAGCGGTGGCACCGACAGGCTGTCATTGATCGGTACAGGCGTCGCGCTGGTTTCACACTCCTTCGACTCCCCTGCAACGGGAACTATCACCGTCGACGGACAGTTGATTGAGCACAGCGGACTCGACGTCCTGAACGACACCGCCACGGCAATCAGCCGGTCGTTTGCCATGACTGATGAAGATGACACGGTTACGATCACCGATGACGCCACTTCCGACGACAATGTCAGTCGGATCGGCTTCTCGGCCTTCAACATCCCCATCGCCTTCTCCGGCCCCACGTCGCAACTGTCCATCTCAACCGGGGACGGTAGTGACCTGGTCGAGATCAACTCGTTGGACGCCCAGACCACCACAACGCAGGTCATCGTCAACGGTCAGGGCGATGCCGACACGCTCGATGGCTCCGGTTCCCACGTCCCGGTCAAGCTCAATGGCTCCGCAGGCCATGACGTTCTGACCGGCGGTTCCGCCTCCGACACGCTCAATGGGGGTGGTGGTGTGGACTACCTCGAGGGGGGCGAGGGGAATGACCGCCTGCAGGGGCAAGGCGGCAGTCATGACACGCTCCGCGGAGGCCTCGGAGACGACACACTCGATGGCGGTGCTGGATACGACCGGATCAGTGAGTCTGCTGATGTCGACTTCACCGCCACCGACAGCTCGCTGGCGGGACTCGGCAACGACACGCTCATCAATATCCAGCTCGTCCAGCTGTTTGGTGGGTCCAGTGCCAACAGGATCGACGCCACGGGGTTCTCCGGACGCGCCTTCCTCAACGGGTCCGGTGGCAACGATACGATGCTGGGGGGCAGCTGGTATGACCGGATCTTTGGCGGATCTGGACGAGATCTCATCGACGGTGGCACTGCCGTCATCGACCCGGCCACGGGGCAATGGAGCTACGATGTGTTGCGTGGCCAGGGAGGCAACGGAGACACCCTGGTTGGCGGCGCGGGGAACGACAAGCTCAATGGCGGGCCCGGACACGATCTTCTCCAGGGACATGACGGGGACGATGTCCT
>CAYFJI010000129.1:0-5060 GCA_964343365.1 uncultured Acidiferrobacteraceae bacterium | reverse complement strand
CCGCTCCTACGGCTCCTGCTGCCGTCACCGCTAACGCCGACGATCTTCCGTTCTAGTGGTGACTGCCGAGACCCCCTCTGTTGTAGAGAGCGTCACCGAATACCAGGTGGCGAGTGAGCAGTTGCTCGTCATTCCGGGGACGTTGCCGCAGCTGAACGATGTGATCCGCACTTCCAAAGGTCATTGGCACAACTATGCCAACCTCAAGAAGCGCACGGAGAAGTTCATCGAGGCTTGCATCCTGCAGCAGAAGCTGAAGCCCTGCAACGAGGGGGTCTGGTTCCACTTCTCTTGGATTTCCAAAGATTACAAGGTCGATCCCGATAATTTAGCCTTCGCTAAAAAATATATTATCGATGCCTTGGTTTCGCAGAAGATCATCACACAGGATGGGCGCTCTACGGTGCGGGGTTTTATGGATGATTTTCCCGCCAAAGACCCTGAGAACCCACGCATCGAGGTTGTGATCTTCGAATTATCGCAGGAGAAGGAATGAGATGTATGTGCCATGGGGATCGGTAGATCAATGGCTCCTCGCCTCGCCCTCCATGTACAGCCTTCTCAATGACATAGGAAACGACATATACACGTTTCACAAGATCAACCCCATGAAAAACCCCGGCGAGTTCCACTGCCCCTGTTTCTCGGCGGTGGGGTATTGGCGCGGCGACAACAACCTCAGTGACATGGATATGGATGTGGAGCCTATCAACTTTCGCTGGGGGTCTTTTTTTGCCCGGTGGGTGGGCTTCCTCACCGCCGACACGCTTCGGGTCAATCGCACTCTGAGTGTTGGGGACGCCTACCATATGAGCGTTGAATGCTTTAACGGCGTTCGGCACCGCAGAGCGCGAAGCGCCTCATGACGGTGATTGTGGGGTCAATAGACCGCGAGAACGAGCTCATGTGGATCGGTAGCGATGCGTTGTTGAGCGGCGATGACGATACCTATGTCTCTCGCAACGACAAGGTCTTTGAGAAGGGGGCTTTCTTGTTGGGCCATACCGGCTCCCTTCGCGCCAATCAGCTTATCCGCTATGGTGCGGGTATGCCCCGTCTTACGGCGGCGAGGCGCAAAGATATCATGGAGTTCATGTGTAATCACGTTGTGCGGCACATGATAGACCTCCTCAATGAAGGGGGATGGGGTAACAGCGACAACGGCTATCTGGAGACGGATGACAACTTCATGGTGATGGTTGGTGGCCGACTGTTCATCGTGTGGTCGGATTTCCAGGTCTTCGAACCCGAGCAGGATTTCTTCGCTATAGGCTCTGGCGCACGTATCGCCTTGGGTTCGATGGTTGCCAGTGAGGGCATGGATGAGGCGGAGCGCATTGATCTGGCGATAGAGGCGGCTTCGGTCTTTTCTGGTAGTGTCGGGGGAGAGCGGATGATTCTGGGCAAGGCATACTGATGACGGGACTTAAAATCATTTTCGAATGGATCTTCGGATGGATTCTGCGCCGAAACCGATAGAGCACCTGGTCTATTTCAGCGGCGGCATAGGCTCTTGGGCCGCTGCCAAGCGTGTGGCGTTGCGTGAGGAGGTCGAGGCGGTAACGCTCCTTTTCGCTGATACGCAGATAGAGGATGAGGATCTATATCGCTTCCTCGACGATGCGGTGGAGAATGTCGGCAAGACGGCCAAGGTAGACTTCGTCAAGATTGCCGATGGTCGCGATCCATGGGAAGTCTTTGAAGATGTCAAATTTATAGGCAATACGCGGATCGACCCTTGCTCACGCATCCTCAAGCGTGAGTTGATGGAGAAATGGCGTAATGAGCACTGCGATCCGGAGATCACCACGCTCTACTACGGCATTGACTGGACGGAGATCCACCGTTTGGAGCGGGTGCGTAAGCGCGTTAAGGGCTGGCGCATCGAGGCTCCGATGACGGAGCAGCCCTCCATCAACAAGGCACAGATGAGGGCATGGGCTAAGGATCAGGGGATAGAGCCTCCGCGCCTGTATGCTATGGGTTTCTCCCACAACAACTGCGGCGGCTTCTGCGTTAAGTCGGGGCAGGCGCAGTTTGAGCGTCTCTTGCGGACGATGCCGGAGCGTTACCGCCATCACGAACGGCGGGAGGCGGAGGTAGCCAACAAGATCGGCACCGACGCCACGATACTCAGGGATCGGCGCGGCGGCACGACGAAGCCTTTGTCCTTAAAGCAGTTTCGGGAGCGTCTGGAGGAGAAAAACGGCGGCGACTTATTCGACAAATACGATTTCGGCGGTTGCGGTTGTGCGATGGATTAACGGAGAGGAGATAGACATGGCGAAAATCAAATACGACAAGCGGAAGAGCAGGAATCGCCCCAAGCCCAAGAGGAAGGGCAAGGCCTGGGCGATGTATGTGTTGAAGGATATGTGGCGCGACACGGCATCGATCCTGTCTCATGAGCGGACGGCAGAGGTCGATGAGGCTTTTGCGATACTGGACAAGGAGAACACATGATAGCACTGGACGTATTAAAGTCTGCGGTCAGCGGCGAGGCGTTCAGCCTGGTCAAGGATGTGGTGGGCAAGTTCATCGGCGACCCTGACCAGCGCCATAAGGCGGAGATGGAGGTTCAGGCGTTGGCGGCACAGCGTGAGGCGCAGCTGGAGGAGACCTTACGGAGCCGCATGGCGATGACTTCGGACATCATCAAGTCGGAGATGTCGCAGGGGGACACCTTCACCAAGCGGGCCCGTCCTATGTTGGTCTATTGGGGAATGGTCTTAGTGACGGTAGATCACCTCGCCAGCTTGTTCATCGAGCGGCAGCTGCCCGACTTACCGGAGCAGTTCTGGCTCGCCTGGGGTGGGGTAGTGAGCATATGGATCGTAGGCCGCTCTGCGGAGAAGTTCAAAGGCGGCAAGACCACCAAAGAAGGCAATCCCGTCCTCAGTAAGATCATGGGATAATATACGATACCTGTCGTATACGACCCGACATGAAGATATGGCGCAGACATACCATAAAAGGTATAGGAGAGAGTAAAATGAAAGACGTAGCCCTCATTATCGGAGGAATATGGCTCCTATGCGTCATCGGCGTAGCGATCCAGATCATCTGGAGCATTCGCAACGCCCCCACAATAGAAGAATACAAAGACGAAATGGGGATCTGAACGATGATTCTACCCTATGCCATAACTGCCTTACACCACTGGACTTCTGGGCCTGTAAGGCCGTGTGCCATACCTGCGGCATACGATTCACGTGCGATGAATAGCCATGTTTGAATACCACATTAAAATAACGCGAGTGGTCGATGGAGATACCGTAGACTGCAGCATAGACCTCGGATTCGATATCCATACCAACAAACGCATCCGACTCTATGGTATCAACGCCCCCGAATCCAGAACCTCCAACAAAGAAGAAAAACAACGGGGGATGGCCGCTAAATACCGCCTAATGGAACTAATCGACAGCGCCGAAGAGATACGACTGATCTCCCACGGCAAAGGCAAGTTCGGGCGCGTCATCGGGGAAATACTCTACAACCTTCCCAATGAATCAAAATGGATCAACATATCTGAACAAATGATACAGGAAAATCACGCCGTGCCCTACTTCGGAGAAAAGCGATCATGACCTCTAAAGAACTAGGCCTCTGCGCCAGCTGCCGCCACGCCAAGAAGGTGCCGTCACGCCGCAAATACACCTTCTATCAATGCAGCCTCTATAAACAAGTAGCCCAACTCAAGAAATACCCCTACCTACCCGTAGAAGAATGCTCCTACCACAACCACCCTACTGCCATCGCCTAAATGTACAAACCCCTGCCGCAATGCCTTACCATACAACCCTCGCCCATCGATGGCCTCGGACTCTTCGCCACACAAAGTATACCCGCTAACACAACCCTCGGTATAAGCCACGTAAAAATAAGCGAATCCGACAAAAACTATATACGCACACCCCTCGGAGGATTCATCAACCACTCCTCCAACCCCAACTGCATTAAAGGCGGAGAAGGCAGCACCATCATGACTATTAAGACCCTCCGCAGCATAGCCCCCGGAGAAGAACTCACCGTCGAGTATACGCTCTACACCCTGTAGCAACCCCGCTTTTTGTCCAGTGTATTAACGGGTCAATTATTCAACATTTAACATTCGTCCACAATTAGGCGTTCTCTTCTTATGTGTATCGTATACGACATTTAGGATAGGGGAGAATTGATTGAATATTGGATGAGAGATGATAGCCGGCCCAGGACAAGCCCCAATTTCGATAGTTGCTAAGTCATTGCGGCACAACGACTTACGGCGACCGGCCTCCGCCAGGCACCAGGCGGTTTCTACCGGCGTTGTCACGAAACAACAGACCCATCGATTATCTTAGTTGGACAGTTTGAAGCGCCGATTGGGGCGGCGCTCAAGTTCACGCGGAAAAAGTTCACGTGAACTTTTCAACCCCAAAAAAGGAAATAGTCTAATGACTATCAAAAGTATCGCCGCACAGACCGCCGCCGTTATTCGCCCCCTCTTAAACGACATTGCAACAAATGTCGTAAATATTTGGGGTTATATCGGTGGCAATGTTGTTGATATGAACGGTAAAGAGGTAGGCGAATTTAAGACGGAATTGCAAGCCGCCGTCAAGGGGTATGATTCTTTGATCGTTCGCGCCGCCGCAATCGGTCGCTATATGGTATCGGCAAAAGTTAGTGAGGCTTTTATGACTAAGGCGTATCGCGCCTTGGGTGAAAGAATCATTGGCAATGTTTGCCAACAAAAGGTAGATGACTATGCCGATATCACCGCCGCGCTCAAATTTGGAATTGATAGCGGCTTGTTAGATACGCGCAATATCGGCGAATTCAAGAAGACTTGGAAAGATAGCGGCTTAAAAATCGCTATTAGCGATATCAAAAAGAATCCCAATCCTACTAAGGGCAAGGGCAAGGGCAATGGCGGCGGCGGCGAAGATACGGCGACTAAACTCGTTAAAGCGGAAAAGAATCTTGAGGCAAGCCGCCGGAATCATAACGAGACTAAATTGACTTTGGCTAAAGTCAAGGGCGAAGTTACCGCGACACAGAAACGCAACAATGCACTT
>CAYFJI010000128.1:0-5217 GCA_964343365.1 uncultured Acidiferrobacteraceae bacterium | reverse complement strand
ACGGAAATCCATACGCAAAAGGATATTGAAAGGCTAGCTACTAGTTTAAAAGAGGTTCTCTCCTCATGAAGAATAATAATCTAAGAGCATATCACGCCCCAGTTTGGGATGAACCAGTTATTGCAGAGATGGGGTCTGAAGGCAGACGTGGTATCGTGTTTAGGCCAGCGAGTCAAGATATCATTGATCGCGTTGGTTCCGTAGATAAATTGATTCCAGAACATATGATTAGAAACGATCGGCCGGCTTTGCCAGAAATGTCGGAACAGGAAGTCCAGCGCCATTTTTTGCATCTCTCCCAAGAAACACTGGGGATGATGGGGATCAGCTTATTCGGCACTTGTACTATGAAGTACAACCCAAGACTGAATGAGCTTATTGCCTTACGACCTGAGATTGCGGAGACGCATCCACTTCAAGATGAAAGCACATTACAAGGCACACTGCAATTAATTCATAACTTTGATTTAATTCTACGAGAGTTATCGGGTATGGATAAATTTGTGTTTCAAGCCGGTGGTGGTGCACATGCGGCATATACACATTGTTGTGTGACTAGGGCATACCATGCATCGAGAGGTGAACTAGAGAAGAGAAATGAAATCATAACATCAATACAGGCTCACCCATGTAATCCAGCTACCGCTGCCGCAGCAGGTTTTGATGTGATTACACTACCTCTTGGGGATCAGGGATACCCAACACTTGATGCGTTGCGAGAAGCGGTGTCAGACCGAACAGCAGCTTTATTGATAAACAATCCGGACGATATGGGGATATATAATCCTGAGATAGTTGAGTGGGTTAAGATTGTGCACCAAGCAGGCGGACTCTGTTTTTATGATCACGCTAATTTCAATGGGGTAATGGGAAAAATAAAAGCTAGAGAGCTGGGGTTTGATGCCTGCATGTATATGCTCCACAAAACATTTGGCGCGCCCAAAGGTGGTGGTGGCCCGGCTGTTGGTGCCTACGGTTGTAGTGCAGATCTTGCACCCTTTCTGCCATCGCCTCTAGTTACTCATTCGGAAGGTATTTATCATTTGGATTATGACCGCCCAAAAAGTATAGGCCGAATCCGTGAATTTTGGGGAAACGTTCCTCAAGTTATAAAAGCCTATTCGTGGGCTCGAGCCATGGGAGCTATGGGGATTGAAGAGGCTGCTGAAATTTCCGTGTTAGCAAATAATTACATGGAATCAAGATTACTCAAGATTCGTGGAATCACTAAATCGCATCCGAGCATCGGTGGCCCAAGAATGGAAATGACACGTTACAGCATTGAAAAGGTTACTGAAGAAACAGGTGTGACTGTCGACGACCTCAGTAATCGTATGGTTGACTTTGGTATTGATGCGCCGTGGTTGGCCCATCATCCTTGGCTGGTTCCACAGCCTTTTACACCAGAAGCTGGCGAGACTTACTCAAAGGAGGATATTGACTACTGGATCGATGTTTTAGAAGAAGTTGTCCGAGAAGCTTATGAAAATCCTGATGTAGTAAAATGTGCACCTCATCGACAAGCGATTGGTCAAATCCGTTCTGGGCCGCTAGATGATCCAACTAAATGGGCTATGACTTGGCGAGCATATAAGAGAAAAAATCCAGATTAAACCATATTTATAGTACTATGATCTTGGTTTCAGTGTAGGATAAAGGGGTCTGTAGTTAATCGGCTACAAAGCACGGTGTTTTTATAAAAAAGTAATTAAAAAGAGGAGCGTTTTGAATGTTAAGAAGAAATTTATTGAAGTTTATGATCGCCTCCGTTTGCGCGTTTGGACTATTTAGTGTAGCGCAAGCACGGGATCTTAATGAAATTATAGAATCAAAAACCATCAGAATTGGAGTCAACCCTAATTTTCCACCGATGAGTTCATACGGCGCAACGAATGAACTAGAAGGTTTTGATATTGATATTGGAAACGAGATCGCTGCGGCGCTTGGTGTGGAAGCTGAGTTTGTACCAACCGAGACGCCACAACGTGTACCGTTCCTTGTTTCGGATAAGATTGATATCTCTCTTGGGGCGCTAACTAGAACCACTGCTCGCTCGCTCTTGATATCTTATACAGCTCCTTTACACACAGAAGCGATGGCGGTATTGACCACCGATAAACTCGACATAACAAAGTGGGCAGATCTGAATGACTCGAAATACACATTAGCTAACATGCGCGGCAATTGGACTGTAGGATGGACTAAAGACAATCTACCAAATGCAAAACTTGAACTGGTCGATACGATCGCCGACACAGTGCGATTGGTTGGCCAAGGACGAGCGGATGCGATTGTTGAAAATATTGATTTCTTTATGGCGCATACAGAAAATTATCCTAACGTAAACTGGCGTGTTTTATCAGATACGATCTTTGTGGCTTACTGTGCGATTGGTGTAGGGCAGGGCAACTTTGCGTTGAGAGATACACTAAATATTGTTCTACATGGCCTGCATTCTTCAGGCACTGTTAATGGTACTTGGGAAAAATGGTATGGTGCACCTATGCTCGCGCCGGTCGTAGAAACGGCATTTTTCTAAAGCCCTTTCAACGGTAAAAGGTTTGTTTGCGGGCCTCCTTAACGGAGGCCCGTAGTGTTTTAGCGAGCTTTATAGAAATGGACTATACATTTCAGTTTGGTGTTGCTTTCGAAAGTCTTCCAGCACTTATGAAAGCTGCTATTTTGACTGTTGAATTGTCTTTTTTGGCATTTTGGGGCGGAGCATTAATTGGTTTAGCAGGGGCTGCAGCTAAGACTTTTGGTGGCCCTGTCGTTAGCCGAATAGCGCAGGGGTACGTGGTCTTTTTTACGAATACTCCCGCTCTGCTGCAGATCTATTTATTGTATTACGGATTGCCAGAAGTGGGCATTATTATGCCCTCTTTTATTTGTGTTTTATTAGGGCTTACCTTAAATGCTGGAGCTTATCTCACCGAGATTCAGCGAGCTGGATTCTTGTCAGTTAGACAAACCGAGATCGAGGCTGCGGAGACCCTTGGTATGTCTCTATGGCAACAAATCCGTTTTGTGATTGTGCCTCATATTGCAAAGACGATTTATCCACCTTTAGCTAACATGTTTCTTATTTTGATTCTGGGATCTTCCATGGCGGCCGTCTTCAGCGTAGATGAATTAACCGGAACCGCAATAAATATATCCACGGAAACGTATCGATGGCTGGAGATGTTTACTCTCGTAGCAGGTGTGTACATCGTTTTAACATTTGTCGCTAGCATTATGTTGGCGCTTGTCGGTCGAAAATTTTTCCGAGTCAAAGCGAGAATGTTCTAATGTGGGAAAGATTACTAAATGAAGTGCCACGATTTTTTGAATATTACAGCGCTATATTTCTTTTGAAAGCAATGGGTACGACACTTCTGATGACGCTTGTAGGAGTCGGCATTGGTTTTCTGCTGGGATTTGTGATTGTATATCTTCGGCAAACTCCAGGCCTGTATTGGATACCTATACGTATTATTGCAATAACATATGTCGAAGTTTTTCGCAGAATTCCGTTTTTGGTGATTCTTTATTTAGTGCTGTTCTTTATTCAAGCAATCAGTCCGAACGCCTCATTATTTACCATTGCTACAATCGGTATTTGCATGATGGCAATTGCATACACGTCAGAGATCATTAGAGCTGGTTTTGAATCAGTTCCTCGGCAGCAGATTGAAGCAGCTTCAGCGATGAATTTCAGTCGCTGGAAAATCTTAGTAAACGTCATTGTGCCTCAGTCATGGCCTGTAATTGTACCGCCGGCATTTGCTTACATGGTCAGTTTTATTAAGGATACGGCACTTGTTTCCCAAATCGGAGTAGTTGAGCTGACATTTGCTGGAAAAGTAATGAACAATAGGGGCTATTCGGCGCTACTCGTTTATGGCACTATCTTGGTACTTTATTTTCTTTTGTCTTACCCATTAACTCGATTTGGTGGATACTTGGAAAAACGCTTTGCATCATCTAAAGATAAATAATTTAAGTAGCGCTTACGGAAAGAATGTCGTTTTGACAGACGTCAGTTTGACGGTTGATAAAGGCCAGGTTATATCCTTGGTTGGTCCATCTGGTTCTGGAAAGTCAACTTTACTGAGAGTATTGGTTGGTTTGACATCTCCAACTGGCGGTACCGTTGAAATACAAGGTGAAACGATTAACTACAACAGCAAAAGTAGTGTAAAGTTATCGCGTGATCGTATGGCTATTGTATTTCAACAGTACAACCTATTTCAGAATATGGATGTTATGCAAAATGTCACGATTGCTCCGATAAAGATTAAGAAGCGAAACTCAAAACAGGTGGAGGAAGAAGCAAAAAAATTACTGGAGAGTGTCGGGTTGTCGGATAAACTTGATGCTTATCCCGATCAGTTGAGTGGCGGACAACAACAGCGCGTTGCTATTGCAAGAGCATTAGCATTGCAACCGGATTTATTGTTGCTTGATGAAGTTACGTCTGCGCTAGATCCTGAATTGGTGAACGAAGTTCTGGATACGATACGTAAATTGGCATCAGATGGAATGACGATGATTATCGTTAGTCATGAAATGGGATTTGTTAGGGAGATATCCGATAAAGTTGTGATGATGGATGAAGGGAAAATTATCGAGATAGGGACTCCTATAGAAATTTTTGATCAACCCAAGACCGATCGAGCTAGAGAGTTTTTTGGAAAGATTCTTCGACATTGATTCAGTAGATTAAGAAAGAGCTATGCAAAGCGCCCTAATAAATATCAGATCCCACAATTTATGAAAGATTTAGTGACTAAGCTAATCGACGAGCGTGCCATAACCAATCTTCTAATAGAGTATTGTCGTGCACTTGATGCAATGGATCTCAAAGCAATCGAAAAACTTTTTTCCGAGGATTGTGTCGTTGAATTTGGACCCGATGAAAGACTAAACAGTCAAGGATCGAAAGAGGTTGCAAAGTCGCTCGAACGAATGTGGCGATGGGTTAGGACTTCTCATCATTTATCAAATGTGCAGATTTCGTTCTACGACAAGGATCGAGCATCTTCGATTAGTTATGTGCTTGCTTGGCATGAGCGAGCTGATATGACCACCGCCATTATTTATGGCCAATATCATGATGATTTGAGGCGTGATATGGAGGGTTGGCGAATCGTGAAAAGAGTGATGTATATGAATGGGAGTGATGCTGGATTTACAGTGAACATCCATCCATTTACACGACAGGACCCTCCCGAC
>CAYFJI010000127.1:0-5269 GCA_964343365.1 uncultured Acidiferrobacteraceae bacterium | reverse complement strand
TTTGCTATCGCGGTATTCACGCAATCGCCCCACCAGTTTAACTTCAATTTTCATTTTTGGCTATGTTAATCCTAATCGGGAAAGTGTATCCTTAGTAGGTATACCGTCTTTAGACCAACCTCTTTTTTCATAATACTCTGGAAGCATTTTATCTAGTTCAGATAACTCACCTTTTCGTATACCACTTGGTGCTGGTTCATTTAGTAAACGCGGGGGCAACGTGTCGTCAGCGGCTGTAAATCCTGCCTCAATATTAAATAATCGTTCTAAATTCCATATGCGTTCACCTGCTTCTAACATGCGCTGAGCAGTCCAATTACCAGAACATGCTGCATCGATCTGAACGGCAAACTCTTCTAACCCCCACGCCGATGTAACGAAAATGCAAAGACCACTTGAATCCATTGCTGCAATTTTATCCTGAGATTCTTTAACCGGCCCAGCTTTACCTGAAGGCTTGCTATCGTCGTAGTCTTCAGAAAAAACATCATGTTTCATATGGCATGCTCCACGATTACTAGTAGCGTAACCAAGGCCCATCCCTTTCAGTGATCTAGAATCATATCCTGCAAATTCTTGTCCTTTTACGGTCATTGATAGCTCTGGCCGGCCGTATTTCTCGCACAATAGCTTAGAACCCAATCCTAAAACCTTTCCAAAACCTTCAAAATTCCCAGTTTTCTCCGCCATTATCGTAAGTGCCTCGGCATTTCCAAAATTCAACTCAACTCCGTCTGTATCACTTTTAGTTAGGATACCTAGCTCATAAAGCTCCATGGCAGCCGCTAATGTTACACCAAAGGAGATTGGATCCATGCCGTGCTTATTCATCATATATCCAGCGAAAGTCAAGGCATCGATGTCATCCACTCCTACAGCTGGACCAAAAGCGAAAGCTGTCTCATACTCCAATCCGCCCGATGCATGCCAATATTCTGGTCGATTGATTATTGTGAAGTGATCTTGCCTTATGTGCGCAATCCGTCCGCATGCAATAGTACAGCCAAAACATGCCTTATTTGTAATCAAGTTTCGGTGACCTGTTTCATCCGGCGTTTCCATAGCTGTAGCGTCAACTTTATCATAGCCTTCAAATTGAACTTCCTGAAAATTCCGGGTGGGTAAGCTGCCATATTCTTGCATTGTGGTAAGCATCGAATTGGTGCCATGAGCCGTCATATCCTTTCGACCTTTGTCGTTAGCTAATAAAGTCTTAGTTTTTAGAACCACTTCCATGAATTTTTCTGGGTCGTTTACCGTAACACCTTTTGTTCCTCGGACTGCTATCGCTTTAAGATTTTTTGAGCCCATTACAGCTCCTACCCCAGATCGACCAGCTGCACGATGTAGGTCATTAATTATAGCGGCGTATCTGACGCCTCTCTCTCCGGCAATGCCAATTGATGCTACCCGTAATTTTGGATTTTGATGATTTTTTCGGATCCAGTCTTCTGTCTCCCAAACGGAGCTCCCCCAAATCTCGTCAGCAGGCAGAATTTCTATTTGACCGTCTTGGATCAACAAATAAACTGGTTCACTTGCACGACCTTCGATTAGCATTAGGTCATAACCAGAAAATTTTAGTTCTGCGCCGAATTTACCTCCAGAATTGGAGCAGGAGATAGCATTATTTAACGGCCCTTTTGTAATAACAGCGTAACGGCCACTTGTTGATGCCATCGTTCCAGTTAACGGTCCAGTTGCAAAAATTAAAGGATTTCCTGGACTGAGCGGGTCGACCTTTGGATCGCAATTCTCGTAAAGATATTTACTACCCAATCCGCGTTCACCTATATAAGCTTCTGCCCACTCTGTGTTTAGCGGCTCTATATCTATGCTTCTAGACGTCAGATTTATTCGTAGTATTTGTCCCTGCCAGGTCATAACTCTACCTCATTATAATTTATTGCATGTGTTGGGCATGCCTCAACACATTTTGGTGCTCCACTACAAAGATCACATTTTTCTACTTTCTCACTTAGTGGGTTAAATTCTATCGTTCCATAGGGGCAAGCCAAAGTGCATGCTTTGCACCCAACACAACTTGAGTCGATAATCTCTTTAGACCCTAATTGCGGATTTATGGAAATAGCTCCCGTTGGACAAATTTTCATACACCATGCCTCAGTGCATTGTGTGCAGGTGTAGGGCACTGTATGCCGTCCATGTTCAAAATCAAACACTTTAATTCGAGATACCGCAGGGTTGAAACTTCCAGTATGCTCAAAACTGCAAGCAAGCTCGCATTGCAAACAACCAGTACACAATTCGGCATTTATATCAAGCGCCATCGTCATTTCTATTTCTTACCTAAAACTACCATTTGAAGGTACAAAAAATGGCTTGTTATATTGGTCTTCATTGGAGTGATTCTAACACAGTGTTTCACCAAAATTAGAGGACTAATTCTTGACGTTCTTATTAGTTTAGTGACGGCCTTCCGGCGGCAGTAGCAACTATTTTAGATTCAATGAAGAGAGTGCCAGAGTTGCCGATAGATCCAAGCCCTCCCTCCGACAGACGACTTACTCTATCATCTCTAGTGATTTGCACATCAACTCCAGAACTCCCAGCCTTTTTAGCTTTTTGAATTGCTAATTCTTCTAGAATCTTTGAAGCAAAATCGACAGCATCTTCCAATTTAGCGAAATCTTCAATTCCTTCCGACCAATGAAATCTAAACACGCCACGAACAGGAGCGGTTATCCTGCCTTCTGATTTTTGGACTACACCACTGACGACTGCGCCAACTGCGTTGCACACGTCTGAATACTCGGGAATTATCACGTCTGCGTTCATTCGGTTAGTCACTAAAGGGTAGTATGCCTTTGCAGGAGCGCCCACTGCGATTACAGGAATCTTTAAATGAAATGCAATGTCAATAAGCGCTTTTGAGGTGGTATTTGTTTTTAACGCTTTGCGCAAGAATACTGAATCTTCTTTGTTGTCCCCGGACACTAAACCCCTAACTGAACCCTCTCGCTCTAAGCAAAAATTGATTAGTGTTTGGCCGCAACGATAAGTCATAAATTCAACAATTTCGCTACAAAATTCCTCTACACTTTTATCGATACCATTGATGTTATATAGCTTTCTAAGTGCGATTTTAGCTCCGATTTCTGCGGCTTCTGTGTTCCATTGTTCGTGAATTCCCAAAACATGAGCTGCATCGCTAGGAGTAAAATTTGAAATATTAAGGACACCACGTTTTCTTAATGCTCTATATGGGAGAAAAAATTCTCGTCTTTCAAGAATATCTTGTAACGCAACTGGTTTGTCCCCCAAAAACTCCAGTAGTGCTATAGCAGCATGACCTAATTCGCGTTCTTCGTTTCCTAGGATATCTTCTTTGATAACAAAACTTCCAAAATGTTTTTTTAATTCAGATGCTTCACACTGCCGTCTCAAAGTCGAGATAATTTGTGGGTACTGAAAACCCAATAAACTTAAAGGTACAGCGCGATTCGGTCCGATAAACCAATTACCATTCCCATCCTGAGAGAATTCGCTATCCCCTCCTAAACCGATAGTTTTTACGGCTGCCGCATTTATCATCATCCTGTAATTAGAAAAAATAGGGCCATCAGGGTGAGTTCCAGGCTTGCCATTTTGCAAAAGCGCGATGTCAGTAGTGGTGCCGCCAATATCTGCAATTATTGCGTCTTTTGCTTTCGTAAGGTAGGATGCTCCAACAACGCTTGCAGCAGGTCCTGATAGAATTGTTTGAATGGGCTGCAAGCGCGCAACATCAACCGAAACAAGCGAACCATCTCCTTGGACTACCATCAAAGGAGCTTCTATTGATCGGTTAATCAAAATCTCAGTGACTGCTTTCAATAATCGATCTATCAAGGGAATTAAACGGGCATTTAAAACCGACGTGACAGCCCTTCTTGGAGCGTTCAATCTATTTGTTAATTCATGAGAACAAGTTACAGGTACTTCAGTATGCAATTTCACTATCTCTCGTGCGCGAAGCTCATGCTCTGGATTTTGAACTCCAAAGGTGCTCACGACTACAAACGCATTTACTTCAAAAACTACTCGCTTAATTTCAGCGGTTAATGTTTCCTCGTCAAGTGGGGTATTCACCTCTCCTGAGTAGGTGTGACCGCCGTCAACAAATATGACTGGATCAGAGCCAATTACCGACCCTAGCCCATAGCGTTCAAGTACATCGCTAGTTTGGCCAATCAGTATGAGACAAACCGGTGCTTCTTTCCCTTCTACAATCGCATTGGTTGCTAATGTAGTGGATAAAGAAACTAATTCAATTTCCTTTGTGTTGGGTATATTTTCTAAAACTTTAGAGATTGCTGCCTCAATACCAATAGTGAGATCTTGTTTGGTGGTCAGTGCTTTATCAGAACATAAAACACCAACTGAAGGGTCAAAAATTATGGCATCAGTGTACGTGCCGCCAGTATCGATGCCTAGATATTTTCCCAACTAAATTCTCCCAAAACATCCGGTAATTAAAAGACCCCTTTTTTGGATACCGTGCGTCATAGTATATCGAGCTTAACCGAATTTTAATGCTTCCACAAAAATCTCTTGAAAGTCCGGGTGGGTCGCTAAAGCCACGTGATTGATTCTTTCTGCTATAACATCAGCTCTATTTCGTTCCTCTTCGGACAAAAGAGCCATTTGGGCTCCAAGATGAGCGGCATTTCCCACGTAAGTTATTTTTTGAACAGGTAGCTTTGGAAGTAGCTTTATATCTACTGCACTTTGAATGCTAATGTAATTGCCAAAACCTCCACAAAGCATCAGTTCGTCTAATTCCTCATCCGCAATTTCCATTACTTTTTGCAGCATAATTATCCCGGACACGATAGCACCTTTAGCTAACTGCAGCTGCCTAATGTCATTTTGTGTAAGCACAATATCCTCATCTCTTCCTGAATCATCCTTTTTTACTAAAGTGAATTGATCTTTACCATCATCCGTTTTAGAAAAACGCTGACTTAAGGAATCAGGCAGATTGTCTCTTCTATCTGCTTGTAACAGGCCTGACGGATTCATCACACTGGATTTAAGCATTGCCGCTGCTGCGTCAATTAAGCCAGAACCACAAATACCAATGGCAGGGGCGTTTCCGATCACAGCGCAATTGACATCATTTTGTATATCAACTTTTTCGATGGCCCCTACAGCTCCCCGCATTCCATGACGAATTTGAGCTCCTTCTAAAGCGGGTCCGGCAGGAGCCGAACATGCCATCAGCTCCTCTTTATCTCCCATAACGACTTCTCCGTTAGTGCCAATG
>CAYFJI010000126.1:0-5269 GCA_964343365.1 uncultured Acidiferrobacteraceae bacterium | reverse complement strand
GGCTCCTAATTCTTTGGTTTTTTGCAATGATGTCCTAGTGTTTTCTGGGGCAAAAATTGAGTCGCCCTCGGTGCGCAATGATTTTTCTATCTATAATGGTCACTAGGAAAAATACCTCCGTTAAATTACTGTTTTGGGTAAAGACGTCGGCCGGTTGGCCCATGTAACTCCTAAAAGGATTAGGCCGCCACCCGAAACAAGCCTCAAAGTCAAGACATCCTCTAAAAATATTACACCACCTATAACTGCGAATATTGGCGAGAGCAGGTTAAATGGTGTAACCAGTGCTACTGGATATCGTTGCAATAGGTAAAAAAGTCCAGACGTCGCAACTACTGAACTCATTAACGCAGTGTAGAGAAGGGATGACCAACCAATCCAAGTTGCGTTCTGTAAAACTGCAAGGTGATCCTTTTCGAATAGAATAGAGGTCGCTAGTAAAACGGGAGCACTTATCAAGGATATCCAAGCAACGAGTGTGAGGGGATGAATCTTACCAAGGCGCCGTATTTCGATAATTCCTAGAGCTGCAAATAAGCAACATATAGCCATCCAGGACAAAGCTGGCAAATCATCAAAAGCGGCAGGATCAAAAGTAACGAGAGCTGCTCCTAGCAAGGCGATAATAATTCCAATAATTTGTTTTCTGGCCACGCGCTCACCGAGTAGCGCTACGCCAAGTAACAGTGCTAATGGCACTTCAAGTTTGCTGAAAACCGCAACAGCTCCAGTATTTTCGGCTAACCCTAGAGATAGATAGAGAGTTAGATACATCCCAACACCCATAACAAACCCAATTCTAAGAAGTGGCAAGAATATCTTTTTTGGTATTCGTAGAAATCCAGTCAACAGAATGGCTAAAATTGCAAAACGTATTCCAGTAAAGAATATCGGAGGAAATTCGCTAAGCCCTATCGTGCCAACGATAAACATCGACCCCCAGAGCATATTGATTAGAACGGCGATTAAAATGTGGGGAAGAGTCATGTTACAGAAATTTTAAGTAGTTTAGGATTTGTCAATGACAATAAAAGGTTGCCCTTGTTTGGTGCATCTTAAGGTTTATGCAACAGAATTGTGCAATAAATGGCTTATTTTGATTGGATGGCATTGGCATAACAATTGCTGCTTATATATTTAGAAATATCAAAACCCATTAAATAAGGATTATTCATGTATAAAAAACTGTATCTTTTTTTTATAAGTTTTCTAACTTCAACTCCGGTTTTAGCAAACGAGGCAAATTCAGGCGATACCTCATGGTTATTAACATCAACCGCACTGGTTTTGTTTATGACGTTGCCTGGATTAGCGCTTTTTTACGCTGGCCTCGTTAGAAGTAAAAATAGTGTTTCGGTTTTGATGCAATGTTTTGCTATCGCTTGTATTGTCTCTGTTGCGTGGGTAATTTATGGTTATAGTTTAGCGTTAAAAGGAGATGGTCCGATTATAGGTGATTTAAGCGCATTATTTTTGATCGGGATCGGTAGAGACGCTTTAGCGGGATCCATTCCTGAGACGGTCTTTATCATGTTTCAAATGACGTTTGCCATTATTACGCCTGCCTTAGTAGTAGGAGCTTTCGCAGAGAGAATGAAGTTCGGTGCAATGTGTTTGTTCTCACTGATTTGGTTTACTGTTGTATATTTACCTGCGTGTCACATGGTTTGGGGAGGAGGTATGCTCAGCAAGCTTGGGGTCATTGATTTTGCTGGTGGTTTAGTTGTTCATCTGACTTGTGGTGTAGGGGCTCTTGTCGTAGCTTTGGTATTAGGCTCTAGAAAAGGTTTTCCGGAATCTCCAATGCCGCCACATAGTCGGATCATGGTGGTTACTGGAGCTGCTATGCTGTGGGTCGGGTGGTTTGGATTCAATGCGGGAAGCGCTGTAGCTGCTAATGGAGATGCGGGTATGGCAATGTTAGTTACACATATTAGCGCTGCAGTTGCGGCCTTGATCTGGATGTTTATCGAGTGGGTCAAGCAAGGTAGACCAACTGTTGTTGGTATCGCAACCGGAATGGTTGCTGGGCTAGCAACCATAACACCTGCTGCTGGTACGGTAGGCCCCGGTGGAGCACTGCTTATTGGGGTTTTGGCAGGCGCAGTTTGTTTTTTTGCTACTCAGGTCGTCAAAGGTATATTTCGAATAGATGATTCTCTTGACGTTTTTTCCGTGCACGGGGTCGGTGGGATTTTGGGGATTATTATGCTTAGTTTTGTTGGAACTCCTGGCGGCTTCCTTGGGGATGGCGCGTCTGGAATCTCGTCAGAGAGTTCACTTACACAATTGTGGATTCAATTACAAGGTATATTAGTAATTGGTGTATGGACTGGAATAGCTACCTGGACAATTCTAAAAATAATAGGATTATTTACCAAACTTCGTGTTGATGTTGATTCCGAAGATCAAGGGTTGGACTTAACTGAGCATGGGGAGCGCGGTTACGATTTGAGCTAAAAGAATTTCATGCGGGCTGTAGTTTTGCCGCAGTCCGCATATTTGGTTATAGGGCTAATTCCGATACCAACCCAAGTAAATATCATCCAATCAGGCATCTAAATCGTCAGAAGTGGCGAATTTTGCTACCTGATCGTGCATTCCCTGTAGGCAGGCCTTAAAAATTAAGGCAAAATCTGCCCAGAAAACTAGTTGAATTAGGAGAAAAGAATGACCATTACCGTACTTGTATCGTTAAACGTGGCAGATTTTGGTGATTGGAAAGCAGGATTTGATGCCAATGCAACTGATCGTGAAGAAGTGGGTATTCATGCTACCGCCTATCAAAACATCGATGATGCAAATAATGCAATTGCAATTGGAACTGCACCTTCGAAGGAGTCTTTTGTATCATTTTTTACAAGGCCCCAAATGCAGGAGATTCAAAAACAGGCTGGTGTGCTGAGCCCACCTGAGATAACTTTTTTGGAACAAGGTTAACTAAGATTTAGGTGCAATGCTTGCGATCTGTATAAGTACATTAACTATGTATTACAAGCCCAAATAGCTTATATATCTTCGATATTATCTCGGTTCGAGAGAGGAGGTAGAAAGCCTTCACTCGATTAATAGCACTTGGGCTGCTGATAGGTAATTGATCAGCACGACTTGTTATGACTCTAAAGCATCTGCTTATGAAGCAACTGCTCAGATTCAAGGTGTGTTAGCCAAAATAGTTGCTATCATGGTCGCGCTATCAGAGATGCAGCAAGCTCCTGTTATTTGGAACTTTAAATTTGACTATAAAGTCTGGACGATGGTTTCAGTTATCCAACCACCAATCCCCGACAAGACAACCACGAGCCATGGCGGCACTTTCCAAAAAACCAGCATGAGATAGGCAACGAGTGCAAGACAAAAATCCAGTGGAGATAGAATTGCGCTGATCCATACTGGTTGGTACAAGGCTGCGAGCAAAAGGCCGACCACTGCCGCATTGATACCCAAAAGGGCGGTTTGCATAGTAGAAACTTGCCTTAAAGAATCCCAGAACGGAAGAACCCCAATAACTAGCAAAAATGATGGAATAAAGATTGCGACAAGGCAGATTAGACCGCCTATCCAACCGTTTAGTTCCATTTGGAGAACCGTTCCAAGGTAAGCGGCAAAAGCAAATAGTGGCCCAGGAACGGCTTGTGTTGCACCATATCCAGCTAAGAATATATCGTTTGGGATCCAGCCTGAGGGGACAACTTCGTACTGCAATAATGGCAGAACAACATGACCTCCACCAAAAACCAATGAGCCGGATGAATAAAAGCTCTCTATGAGAGCAAGTAAGTTCGAATCGTAAGCTGTTGTGAGAATCGGCAAACCGATTAAACCGACGAAAAAGAGGAGTAGCGAGGTAATCGCAAGTTTATGGTTCACCCTTATACCAAGCGGATTAATTTTCAGCGGTTGTTTGGGTCTTAGGAATACTAGGCCGATCAGACCGCCTGCAATAATTACTCCGATTTGACTAAACGCTGTAGGGCTTGCGACAACAAAACAGGCGCCAGATATCGCTATGGTGGCGCGTTTGGCATCAGGACATAGATTGCGGGCCATCACCCACACTGCCTGTGCCACTACTGCTACAGCCACAACTTTGAGACCATGAAGCGCGCCAGGATTAATTACATCTTGATAAGCAATGACACCGTAACCAAATAAAATTAAACCAATCGCAGATGGCATTGTAAATCCAATCCACGCCACTAAAGCGCCTAATAGTCCACCTTTTGCGAGCCCCACGCCAAGTCCAACTTGACTAGATGTTGGGCCAGGCAAGAACTGACAGAGCGCTACCAAATCAGCATAAGCGCCTTCATCTATCCATTTTTTTCTTCTCACAAATTCATCACGGAAATAGGCAATATGCGCTATTGGTCCACCAAACGAAGTAAGCCCCAATCGGAGAAAAGCGAGGAATATAGTTCTCAGTGACATTAAGGGTTCGGGCGAGTTTACAGTATTTTATTAGATGAATGAAGCAATCGATATCTTAGTGATCATGATGAATATAAAACATGTTTTAATCAAATTTATTTTTCATCTGGTTCGGAAAACTCAAAATCCAGGATCATTTTTTTGAGCTCAAGAGTATGCATTTCTTCTTATCCAATCATCTGTCGACCATATTCTTTAATATAAAAACTTGAGTCTCCTGATTCGTTTCTAAATTACTCATAAAGAGCTAGAGCCATTATTTCGTGCGCAAGCGATTCTTTTAGAATGTTGTATATATCATGTTAATGACTTTCTTCAATCATTGCGATACCTTGGCTTAGATGACCGTCTGCACCAGTCAGTAGCTCACCAACTTGTTGTGCATGCATTAGGATTCATTTCCCTGTCTCTTTAAAAATTCGACCAATGGTATACCATGTGGCTCGGTTATCATTAGAGAATAATGGGTGTAAAATACGACTCCGGCTAATTCAGCTTCCATAATACGGTTTAGGGTGTTACAGGCGCGTTCTTGGTTCAATGTTGTTATTCGGTTTTTCTATAAAACTTGATAATTGAAATCTAAAAAAATATAGATTTACATCAAAGTAGATAATTTCTTATGCAATTTTAGAAGAGCTTACTCACGTTAGTCCAATTACTAATGCATTTCGTTAAGAAAAAGTTAATTTGGTATGTTCTCGTATTGAGGAACCTAATCCTGTTGCAAACCAAATTTTTAGAATTACGAAATCATGACGATTTGCATGTTTTCAGCTCTTTGCACATACTTGAAAAATTAACTTAATCAATTGTCTTCACGGAGGAGTGTCTTAGC
>CAYFJI010000125.1:0-5291 GCA_964343365.1 uncultured Acidiferrobacteraceae bacterium | reverse complement strand
GAGTTGTTTATAGTATTTCGAGTTTTGATGCCTCACTTAAGGCATCAACGATGTTGGTGAATCAACATATCCCAGAAATCATGCCACATCAAACTAATACGACAATATTTGAACCTAGGACGAAAAATTTGAACTACGACTATTTTTTTACCAAATATTGTGAAATGTATGAGCATTCCATTTTAACAACACCAAATCAACGGTAATTAATAAAAATGATCGGTTTTATCTATTGGCAACAAACCAACTCTATCCTATAGAATGAATAGTTCCGACTTCGATGTTGTGATTATTGGAGGAGGCATACATGGTTGTGGAACTGCCCGAGAACTATCCTTAAGAGGTCTACGTGTACTTTTGGTTGAAAAACAAGATTTTGGAGCCGAAACTACAGCTTGGTCAACACGATTGGTGCATGGAGGATTAAGATATCTGGAAACAGGTCAAATTGGATTAGTCAAGGAGGCACTTCACGAAAGAGAGATTCTTTTGAACAATGTTTCCCATCTGGTAAAACCAGCAAAAATTGCAATTCCTATATATCGGTCTTCAGGCAGATCAAAATTGCTAATTAAATTAGGGATGACTGCTTATGATTTACTTTCTCTTGGCAAAACCTTGCCAAGTCATCAAATTCTTTCTGCTGATACAGGAAGATCATTGATTCCTAATATTCTTGAAGACGACCTTAGTGGTATTGCTGTTTATTATGATGCTCATGTCGAGTACACGGAGCGACTTTGTCTAGAAAATGCGCTCGATGCTCTGCATAATGGTGCTGAAGTAAGAAACCACTGCGAAGTAACGGGATTTTCAATCATTGATGAAAAACTCAAAGGGGTTCACCTACAGAATTTACACGATGGTACAAAACAATTTATAAGTACCAGGATAGTTGTAAATGCTGCGGGACCTTGGGTTGAGAACTTAACTAAGCTTATTGGGAACGGCACCTCAAATATGATCAGTGCCCGAAAAGGAAGTCATGTTGTTTTCAAGCACATTAGTAGCGCGCCCGATTGCCTCCTTCATTTCGAATCTGTAATAGATGGTAGACCATTAATTATAGTTCCGTGGCTTGGAATGCACGTTGTAGGAAGCACTGAAACTGATCAAGTAAAAGACCCCCATTATGCTAGGGTTGAAATCGATGAGCTTAATTATTTGATTAAATCTATAAACGCTGTTTTACCGAAAGCTAAGTTAACTATTGACGATGTTGCATTCACCTATAGCGGTGTTCGTGCCCTCGCATATGATCGTAAAGGTGGCAGCACT
Source organism: uncultured Acidiferrobacteraceae bacterium (assembly GCA_964343365.1). GTDB lineage: Bacteria > Pseudomonadota > Gammaproteobacteria > Arenicellales > UBA868 > CAJXWH01. Next base: position 4,013 of record CAYFJI010000125.1, on the reverse strand, counting down.
AAGACCAGTCGTAAACATAAAATAGTTGACCATGGTATTGCTGAAAAACCAAATCGGGTAGAAGGATTAGTCTCATTAGTAGGTGGAAAAATGACAACATACAGATCGACAACAGAAGAAATTGCTCAATATGTAGTCCAAAAACTTGAACATAGAGGTCCATCAGTAGATACGAAACATCGACCATTGCCAGGTGGACGCAGAGAAGTAATGAGTGAAATTCCTATGATCTTTCCACAATGGGCTAATTTAAACCCAGCTATAAAAGTAAGATTAATGAATACCTATGGAGCCGACTTAGCGCACCTTGCTAGAATCATTAACAAAGATTCAAGCCTTTCTGAAATTATAGATAGCTCGAATGGGATACTTAAAGGCGAGGTGATTTATGGGTTTGATTCCCAGTTGGCAGTAACGATAGAAGATTTAGTCGCGAGAAGATTAATGAAAACATGGACACCATCGCTGGCTACAGAATCAGTCAAAGCTATCGGGGCGTATTCAGCAGAGTTTTTAGGCTGGAAAAAAGAAAAACTAGAAGAAGAACTCCATTCCTACCTTCTTTACATCGAACGCTTTGATGTCAAAAAAACAATCCAAGCAACAAAAGCAGAAAAATGAGTAGCGCAAATAATTTGGTGATAAAATTTTTGCTCACGCCTTATTCTACATCATTAAAGATTGTTAAAGACGTTTTGCACACAGCTATTTTATCCGGGCTTGACTAATAATCACTTAAATTAAGACAATTTTCGGATTTCCCTTTATGATAGTGTTGGAAAAGAATAAAAAGGAGAATTAATTATGGAAAATGAAATATACGAACAGATTGCTCCCGCGCCACTAACTAGGCGAGCTGGCGATTATATTTTTACTTCGTCTTTCTATCCAATTAATTTAGATGGTCAAATCACTCAACCCAAAAGTTTGAGTCCATACGTAGGCGAATCACTTGTCGGTGCTCAAACACGGCGAACTCTAGAGCAATTGCAGCAAGCGCTAGTGAAAGGGGGGTCTAGCTTAGAGAATGTTTTACGTATTGAAGTACATCTGGTCGATGCCGCTGATTTTTTCGAATTTAAATTAGTTTGGATGGAATTTTTTCCAACATCTCCGCCTGCACGTAAGACCATCATTGTGGGGGATGAACACATAATACCTGGTGCACGTTTGAATTTGCACGCTGTTGCTCTGGCTAATGACAGTCAATATGAGCGAGAAACTATTAACGTCGCAGACCTTCCAAGCGCAATGGAAGCGGAGCATGTGCCTCACGGTATAAAATCTGGTATTTTTTTGTTTCCCTCTGTTTTACCAGCCACCAATTTTGAGACTGGACTCGCAGTTGGGAAGAGACCCGGTTTTCCGAACTATGGATCTGATGCTGAGATGCAGGCACATTACATCATGCGCAATCTATCGAAAGTCGCTGAGGCCGCCGGCACCTCTATCGATCAAATAGTTAAGAGTCAATTTTATGAAACAAGTCTCCTTAACTTTTATGATGTGGATGAAGTGTGGATCCAGTATGTTGGAATACCGCCAACTCGAAGCTCCATGGGATGTCGTGATTTTACTGTGCCTGGCGCCCTGTTTGCTCCCAATACGTTAATCTTAATTCCGGATGAATTGCACCAAAAAAAAGAAACTTTGGCTGGAATTGCATGGCATCCTGAAGCGGTTCGCAAAGTCCATTTTTCGCCAGGCCTAACAGCGGGAGACTGGCTGTTTACAGCAGGGCAAGTACCAGTTCCTGATTTTGGGGTGCACGAATGGAGAGGTGCACCTTCTGGATTGCCTCATTATTGGGACGATATTGAAATCCAAACTGAATACACCATGGAACTCCTAAGCAATCAAATTACAGAGAATGGCCTTACCTTAAACGATGTGATTGAAGCCAAAATTTACTTAATCAACCCTCGACGAGATTATCGGGGATTTGCTCGTGCATGGAAACGAATCTTTTCCAATTTCGACAAACAACCTGTTATAAGTTTTATCCCGTCTACTCAGGCCAATGGCGATACTGGCATAATGTTTCCTGGACCAACTATCGAAATTGATCTTATTTCCAAGAGAGGTAAATAAAACTACATCAAGTGCCAGTCAATTAAGATAAATTTAATCGATTTACTGAGAGTATTTGATACATGTCATCGTATTATTGAATGGCGCATTGACAAAGTTACTTACCGGATGAGCTGTCCAATCTGAGTCTACGGAGCTTAAAAGCTCTTTTAGCTTGATCATGTTGTTGTTTGCTTGATTTAACCATTCCGCTTGGACATCCCTTGGGAGTCGTATCGGCATTCGATGATGTATACCAGACACCGATGGATGAGCAGGTTTAGTTATAATTATAAAACGTTCATCTACGTCTCCTGAGTTTCCTATTTTATTATCGAAAATTGCCGCCATACAGACTGGTTTTTCATTTGGGGCATATACATAATAAGGTTTTTTTGAACCGGTACGAATATTTTTCCATTCATAATAACCATCACAAAGAACCAAACACCTTTTAGAGCGAAAACCGACGCGAAATAGAGATTTCTTATCAATAGTCTCTGATCGAGCGTTAATTATCAGTCTATTTTTACTGGGGCTAATCCAGTTGGTTTTTAGACCCCATTTCATGCTAATCCCAATGTAGTGCCCGTCATTTTCTCTTACAATTAATGCTTTTTGAGAGGGGCTTATATTATAACTACCAGAAATCTCTTCCCCCGAATTTACGACAAAAGGGATAATAGTTTCAGAGAATTGAGATGAAGTACTATATCTCGCGAATCGTCCACACAAATGTTATATCTCCAGTGAAATATTAAAAGTGACAATCAATTAGAGGCTACACAGTAGAGTATCATACCAAGAGAATCAAATTGAGATTGACATATAGGAGGACTACTTGTGACTATCACTCTTTATTACGCACCTGTGACATGCGCAATGGTTACTTGGATAGTATTGAATGAAGTAAAAGCCGAATTTGAAACGATAAATCTTAACTTTAAAATGAAAGAGCACAGGAAACCAGAATACTTAAATATCAATCCTTTCCATAAAGTACCGACATTGATTGTAGATGGGAAAGTGCTGAGCGAGAATATTGCAATCATTCAATGGATTAATTCAAATTTTCCTCAAAAAAAAGTGTTACCAATAGATAGGTGGGATTATTTTAAAGCTATATCGTTGTTGAGCTGGTGTTCTAGTGGAATCCACCCATATCTGACACGAATAAATAATCCAAAAAAGGTGATAGGAAAATCTTACAATTCTAATTTTGTAGTCCAACTTGCTACGAACGAAATTAGCGAATGTCTAGGAGTGGCTGACAATATACTTAAAAAAAATGAATTTTTCTTCAATAATTTCACCGCTGTTGACGTTCATTTTTTTTGGTGTTGTCGTCGTGCCCGTCAATTTGGGATAAAACTTGACGAATTTGGAAATGTTCAAAGGCACTTTGACTCTATACAGCGACGGGAAAGTGTAACAAAACTCTTTAGTTACGAAGCCTCGGTGTTGGAAAAATTCAAAACTGAAACTCCTTAGATATCATGATCGGAGTCGTGTAATTGTAGTGGGATTAGTGTTGCCGGTAGTCGCAAATTTGTTTACTAATATGACAATACACAGTAGTATATCCTTAGTGAGAATCATTCGTATCCTATCTAATCGTGTGCCTGGACTGTATCAGGTGCCACGTGTAACTATCGAGAAGGTCTAACACAAAATGCTGGCAAGCCAATTCCTCACACACCGCCGTCTCAATTATTTTGGTTGGAGCTTTGGTTCAACTATCCTGGCATTATTGGTACTGACTCCTATAATTGCAGTACTGTTTTTAGCGTTTCGCCCGACAGGTGACATCTGGTCCCATTTGCTTTCGACGTCTTTGCCAATTTACTTAGAAAATAGCTTCCTTCTCATGCTGGGCGTTGGCTTTTTGGTCTTCGTTGTTGGAGTGAGTACCGCCTGGTTAGTTACGATGTGCTCGTTTCCAG